>NZ_JAKDLJ010000093.1 GCF_030452865.1 Pseudorhodobacter sp. | reverse complement strand
TTGCGCCCCGAATGCCGCAACCGATGGCCTCGGCGCAACGAACCCCTCCCATGCTTCGGCATATCCCCCCAGTGGCTTGGCCGCGACGGCATGGGCATCAAACCCGGCCACCTCCGGCAGGTCCGACGCAATACCGATGTCGAGCGAGGCCAGATCATAGCGCAGGCTGCGACCGCTCGCCAAAATCACGCGCCGGGTGTCGCAGTCCAACCCGATGGCGCTGTCGATGATGACGCGCGCACCTGCGAAACGGCCCAGACGCACCAGATCAATCATCATCTCGGCGCGGCTGTAATGCCCGGCAATATGGCCGGGCAACATGCCGGAATAGGGTGCCACCGGGCCGGGGTTGATCAGCGTTACCCGCGTCCCCGCTTGCGGCTGCATCCCCCATTTGCGCAACACCAGCGCATGGCTGTGCCCGCCACCAATCAGCACCAGATCGCGTATCTGTGGCCAGCCCTGCCCCTGCATCACCCGCCGCCTGCCCCGCCTTGGTTTTCCTTCGCGCCCTGACTAGCGGCTGCACCGTCAAATGGCGAGAGCGGATACCGCCACCGTTGCACATTTCAGGGCAACGGCCTAACCTGTCACCGACCTTCCGGAACAACAGCCCAATGCCGCGTAGCACGCCAAGTCTGAAGCAAACCCAGATCCAGAGGCTGCGGCTGAACACGGCGCTGGCATCCTCCATCCGTATCCTGCGCTTCGATGCCTCCGGCCTGACCCGGTATCTGGAGGAACAGGCCCGCGACAACCCTTTTCTGACGCTGGAAACCGCGCAACCCGCGCCGGGGGAATGGCTGCCACGCTGGACAACCGCCTTTGCTTCGCAGGGCCTGGGTGACGCCGGCAGCCCGGATGTCGGTGCGTTCTTGCAGGCTCCGGCGCTTGGACTGCTGGCGCATGTCTCGCGCCAGATCGACCAATTGTTTCCTCCGGGTCGCCCGCGGAACATCGCCTTTGCCCTGATGCAATCGCTGGAGCCTTCCGGCTGGCTCGGGCGACCGCTTGGCAATATCGCGGCAGAGTTCGGTTGCACGGTGCCCGAGGCAGAAGCTGTGCTGACCCGGTTGCACGCAATGGAACCCACCGGCCTTTTCGCGCGCTCATTGGCGGAATGTCTGCATCTGCAAGCGGAAGAGCGCGGGCTGCTTGATCGGCTGATGGGCTGTATTCTCGACCATCTGGATTTGTTGGCTGCGGGACAGACTGCGCGGCTGGCGCGGATGTGCGACGTGCCTGAAAGCGATGTCATAAAGACGGTAAGGATCATCCGCAGCTTTGATCCGAAACCCGGCGCGCAGTTTGGCCATGATGCCGCACCCGTGCGTGAACCCGACCTGACAATCAGCCGGGGCCCCTATGGCTGGCAGGTTTCGCTGAACCGCTCCGCCTTGCCGGATCTGCATGTCCGCGACACAGCGGCGTCCTCGGACGACGCGGAGGAAGCCTCTGAAAAGCGGCAGCAAGCGCGGGAATTGCAGCGGATTGTTACCAGCAGGAACCATACCTTGATGCGGATCACCCAAGAGATCCTGAAGCGGCAGGAGGCGATCCTGAGCCAAGGCATGACCGCCTTGCAACCTATGACAATGCGGGAGGTCGGTGTAGCAGTGGCGCTGCATGAAAGCACGATCAGCCGGGCGATTGCCGGGGTCAGCGTCGACACCCCGCGTGAAACCATCTGGCTCCGCTCTCTGTTCACCGCAGCGCCGGCGGGTGACGGCGGGGCAAGTGCGGGGGCGCTGCGGTCGCGGCTGCTCAAACTCATCCAGACCGAGGATGCCTTTGCCCCATTTTCCGATCAGGCACTGGCCGTGGCACTTTCGACGGAGACAGCAAAACTCGCCCGCCGCACCGTCGCGAAATACCGCGCGATGATGGATGTCCCCCCTGCACATCGGCGCAAACAACGGCGCTGACCGGCTTTGCCCCGGCGCATTGTGACAAACCGGCGCAAATTGCGTCGTTCCGGGCTGGGCAAGACCGCAGGTTTCGATCTAGACCGCGACTGTCCTGCGCGACAGGACAGCAGTTGGCCAACAGTTGGAACGAGACGGGCATGAGCATTTTTCTGGGTGTCGATACCGGCGGAACCTATACCGACGCGGTGATCTTGGATGACGAAACCGATACGGTTCTGGGCAAGGCCAAGGCGCTGACCACACGGCGCGACCTGTCGATCGGGATTGGCGGCGCCGTCGATGCCGCCTTGGCCACCGCAAAAATTGACCCCGAAAATATTTCGCTGGTGTCACTGTCAACCACCTTGGCGACGAATGCTCTGGTAGAAGGCCAAGGCGGGCGCGTGGCGCTGGTGTTCATCGGCTTTGACGATGGCGATCTGGAACGCGGCGGGTTGGCGGAGGCGTTGGGCGGCGATCCGGTGATCCGCATCAACGGCGGTCACAGCCATGCCGGGCAGGAAAGCGCACCGCTGGACCTTGACGGGCTGGAACAGGCGCTGCGCGGACAGGCGGTTGTCGCCTATGCCGTCGCATCCCGCTTTGCCACCCGCAACCCCGGCCATGAAATCGCCGCGCGCGACCTGATCCGGCAGGTTACAGCTCGCCCCGTCACCTGCTCGCATGAACTTTCGGCCAACCTGAACGGGCCGAAGCGCGCCTTGACGGCGGTGTTGAATGCGCGGCTGGTCGGCATGATCGACCGGCTTGTCACCGCCTGCGAAAGCCATGTGAAAAAACGCGGAATTACCGCGCCCTTAATGGTGGTGCGCGGCGATGGTGCGTTGATCGCCGCCGCCATGGTGCGCGAGCGCCCGATTGAAACCATCCTCTCCGGCCCCGCCGCCTCCATCGTGGGCGCGCGCTGGCTGACCGGGGCGACGGATGCACTGGTGTCGGACATCGGCGGCACCACAACTGACATCGCGCTGCTGAAAGACGGATTGCCGGAGATTGATCCGTTAGGCGCGCGCGTCGGTGCTTACCGGACCATGGTGGAGGCGGTGGCGATGCGCACCACCGGCCTTGGTGGCGACAGTGAAGCGCATCTGATCACCGAAGGGCTGACGGGTGGCTTTTTCCTTGGGCCGCGGCGATTGATCCCGGTGTCCTTGCTGGCGGTGGATCACGGCCAGATGGTGCATGACGCGCTGGACCGTGCGCTTTCCAACGACAAGCCCGGCGAACTCGACGGGCGTTTCGTGGTTCCTATGGGGTTTGAGCCTGCGGGACTGACGGCGCGCGAAACCGCGCTTCTGGCACGGGTCGATCGGCCAATGCCACTGGCTGCCGCGCTGACTTCCCGGCTGGAAGTGGCGGCGATGGACCGCCTTGTTGCGCGCGGTCTGGTGATGCTGTCAGGTGTGACACCATCGGACGCCAGCCATGTGCTTGGCGGATTGACCGATTGGGACCGCACGGCGTCCGACAAGGCGCTGTCGCTGATGGCGCGGCGACGCAACGGCAAGGGCGAACGGGTTGCCGCCAATGCCATCGCCCTCGCCCAGCAGATCGTCGATCAACTGACCGAACAAACCGCAACCTGCCTGTTGGAGGCGGCCTTCGGCGAAGACCCCACCTTTGCCGGGTCGGAGGAAAAGATCATGGCGCGGCACCCCTTGTTGCGCGCCGGTTTGAACCAACATCGCGGTATTGTGGAACTTTCGGCCCGCATTTGTGTGCCTATTGTCGGGCTTGGTGCCTCTGCCCCGTTCTATTACGGCGCGGTCGGCACCCGGCTCGGTGCGCAGATGATCCTGCCGGAACATGCCGGTGTCGCCAATGCCATCGGCGCGGTGGTGGGTCAGGTCAGCCAACGCGCAACCGGTGTGGTCTCGGCAGCGGGTGAAGGCCAGTTCATCGCGCATCTCGCCTATGGGCCAGAGGTGTTCGGCACCCGAGAAGCCGCGATGGATGTGATGGAAGCGGCACTGACGGCAGAGGCAACGGCGCGGGCGCATGTCGCAGGCGCGGATGATCTGCGCATCACCTCATCGCGCGATATTCGCGGTGCGGCAGTAGAAGGGCGGTCGATGTTTCTGGAAGCCACGATCAGCGTCACTGCCTCGGGTCGCCCCCGTATCGCCCATGCCTTGCCGGAAAAGCCCAGCATCGAATTGGGCGACGCCGCCTATGGCCGGGCAAAAGCGGTGCCGTAAGGCTGCCCCCTGCCCGCGACCGCGCCATGCCCCCCAATGCCACAGCGGATTGTAGCGCCCATGACCGGCAAAACGACCTGAACCGGCGGCGCGTCGGGGTGCCGCACACGCGCAAAACCGAAGCTCCAGAGATTTTCCCGGCGATTTGCCCTTGACGCATCCGGGTTGCCCGCTTAACCACCCGGCTCAAGTGGCGAGGTAGCTCAGCTGGTTAGAGCACACGACTCATAAATCGTGGGGTCGGGGGTTCGAGTCCCCCCCTCGCCACCACTTCCCCATCACGGCAAGATCACGAAGCAAGCAACCTGCCCAGCGCTTTGCGGTCAATCTTGGAGGCATGGCGGCGGTCCATCGGGATTTTTGTCAGATGCCGCACGTCGGGGATGCCCATGCCAATCGCCTTTTGTCGCCATTCCGGCAGGTGGCGCGCGTCGCCTTCAATCACCAGACAAGCCGTTTTGCCGACGCTCATGACTGCGCATTGCGTCACTCCTGCCCAACTATGCACGGCGACCTCAATGGCGAAAGGATAGACCGGGCCACCCGCCAGCGGCACCTGCGACCCGGTCCGCCCGAGCAACCAGAGCCTGCCCTGATCGTCAAACCGACCGGCATCGCCGGTCCTGTGCCAGATGATGTCACCCTCATGGATCTTGTTCTCGGCGTCATGGCGCGGGTCAAGATAACCGCCGTTGACATGCGCACCCGCAACCTGAATTTCATCGCCGACAATCCGCACCTGCAAGCCCGGCACCGGTGCCCCAACCAACAACCCCTGCCCGGCAACCATCTGCGCATGGTCCTTTGGTTCGATCTCTGCCGCGTCCAGATGCGCGATTGGTTCCGCCTCGGTGGAGCCATATACGCAGACGATCGAAAGCCCCGGACGGTCGGCGGCGAGCTTTTCCAGAATATCGGGAAACACCGGCCCCCCCCCGGTGAAAACGGTGTGCAAGTTGGCCGGAACCCCTGCCCGCACCAGCTTTTCGCACAGCGCCGGCGGGATCAATGCGCGGTTGACGTTCTGCTGTTTGATCCAACCGGCAAGCACTTCCGGCGCAAGCCGCTCCAACTTCGACATTTTCCAACTTGGCAGCACCGAGGTTTGACCGCTCGCGATATTGATCAGCACAAAGACCGGGAAAGCGACAAGATCACGCTCGGCCGCCGCACTTTGCAACATCGGCGCGATGGCCTGATGCTGTGCGCTCAGAAACCCGTGGCTGCGCGGGATCGCCTTGGGGGCACCGCTGGTGCCGGACGTGAAGGAAATCAGCGCGATGTCACCATCTTGCGGAGCAGGCAGATCAAGCCGTTTCCCTGCGGACACATTCGGGCGAAGTCGCCGCAACCGCCAGAGTTCGGGTAAAAGAAACTGCAAGACCCCAAAGACACCGGCACTGCAAAATGCCGTCGCTTCGGCAACTTTTGCCGCATGGCGCAACCCGGCAAGCCCCATCGCCGGTTCCGGCAACACCACAGTCGCCCCGAGCGACCAAAGTGCCGCAAGGCTGGCGTAAAGATCTGCGTCCAGCGGCATCGCCAAGAGGACGCGATCGCCTTTGCCTACGCCCCGCGCCTGCCACGCCCGCGCAAAGCCTTCGGCGCGGGTTTCCAACTGCGCGAAGCTGGTTTCCCGTCCCTTGCCATCGACAATCGCCACCCGGTCCGGATGCCGCAACACGGCAGCAGCGAAATCGGCCAGAAGGCTAACCATCCAGCTTCAACCCGAACAGTCCGTATTTCCGGAACACCTGCGCGCCTTCGGCGGCACTGCGCAGGGCAGAACGGTTGTCGTCATGGATCAACGCATGAATCGCGCTATCATAGCCGAGAGCCGCCGCCGATCTGTGAAAAGCATGTGCCATATGTTGCCCTGCGCCATGAGACAGACTGGCGTAGGTTTTCAGAATCACGCTTCTCGGCTTCGGCCCTTCGGCAAAATTCGGGGTTCCGAACAGAAAACCTGCCAGCGTTCCGTCTCGCCGTCGAGCGAAAAAGATCAACTCCCGCTTCAGCATTGGCACAAGTGGCATATACATCGCCAGGAACGCCTCCCGCGTGATCGGTTTGTAGAAGGCGTTTTGCGAAAACGCCTCGGTAGACAGGTCAAACACCTGACCGAACAGGGTTTCCGGGTCGCTGCCATCCCACGGTTCAATCGTGAAATCAGCGGGTTCCGGCGGCGGCGTCAAGGCGGTTTGTGCCAGCGGCACATGGGCGGAAAAATAGCTGCTGATCTGGGTGAAGCCTGCGGCTTTGAACAGTTCCAACCCATCCGCGCTATGGGCTGGCTCCAGCAAGAACGCCGGGCTGCCATCGGTTTCGGTGACAAAGCGGTAGCTGTGCCAGGTGTCGCCTTCCATCGGGCCAAGGATCTGGCGCAGTCCATTGCCCCGGATGAAACCTATTGCCTGCGCCAGCACTTCCGCACCCGCCGCCGGTGTTTTACAGGCGAAGGCACCAACAGTCGCACTGGCGGCACCATCCCATTCCGGGCCGTCAAGCCAAGCCGTGATTTTCGCGCCATCAACCCTGAACACCTGTCCCGTCATGCCCATAATCCCGGAATATCAATCGCATAAAGATACGATGCCAGCGGGATAGAAAGTGCCAGCAGCGTCAGTTTCGTCACCCGCGCCCGCGTGAACAGCGCCGGAAATGCAGACGGGACAATTGCCATCAGCACAGCCGATGCCACGACGACAAACCACATCGGACCATTCCAGTTCGCGCCGTCCGGGTTCAACCCGACGACTATCGCGCGCATCCCAAGCGCCGCCGCGAATATCCCTGCGATGCCGATGTACCGCGCAGAACTTGACCATGAACCAAGCGCCAACGCGCAATGTCCGATCATCATTCCCATCGCCACGATCCCGTAGAATGACACCGCGTTCCACCCCGTCGCGTTGCCCAAGGTCAGCGATCCGAAACTGACCATGGCCAACCCCGCCACGATATCCAGATCGGGGAATTTGCTGTTGCTCGGCGCGACACTCCGGCTCCAGACATGGGCGGCAAGGACGAGGATCGGGAACAGCGCGTTTTGCAACTCCGTCACCGCGAGCAACAGGAAAACCGCGGTGACATACACCCGCGCGGCATGATTGGTCAGCCCTATCTTCGGCGAAATAAACTTGAAGGCGACGATGCACCCGGCAAACAACACCGCAAGGGCCAGCAGGTCCAGCAGCGGATCCTCGGCATGGACCGACAGAAAGATCAAAAGCCCCATCGGCAGGAACAGATTGTCAAATCCGCGCCAGCTCACCGCCTCCACCAAAGTCCCGAACGCCGCAACCATCACCGACAGCACGATGATGTTGAGCGGCGGAAACGGTGTCATCAGCATCAGGCAGATGACCGAGATCAGCAAGGTCACCGCGAAAAATACGGTGCTGCCCTCGATGCTTTTATCCCCCTCCTCCACCCGGAAAAACCGCGTACCATAGCTGCGTCCGACAAGGGCGGCGGTCGCATCGGCCAGCGTCAGCACGGCGATGGGCAGAACGTAAAGGAAAAGCCGACCCTCGGACAGAAAGAGGCACAAGCCCACCGACACCGCCAACAGCAGATCGCCGTAGGATTGTCGGTCGACCCCATGCAGCGTTCGGCCAAGCCGTGAATTCGGCAGGCGCAAAACCAGCATCACAAGCAGCGTCACCACGACGAGGACATAGACCGGCCAGCGATCCGGGAACAGCCACGGCAGGACAATCGCATAGATGCCGGTGCCGATATGAACCAGCTTGCGCTGCAACTCTGCGCCGATATTCCAGACCACGGCAACCCGGCGAATGACCATCATCAACCCCAGCAGAACCACGACAGAGCCCAGCGCCAATGCGATCTGTGCAGCCGCAGTCATGCGTTCACCTGCTCCACCACGAAATCGGAATAGAAGAACGCCTTGTCGATGGCTTTCAACCGATCCTCCACCGCGCGCAGACGTGTGACCCGGTTCGCAAACGCCTGCGGCACCCGGCGCGGGGCCATCATGTTCCAATAGACCAGCCGCGCACCGGGGGCGGCGGCGTTCAGAATGGTGCCGTAGACCTGTTCAAAAACGTCGGGCGACATATATTCAAAAATATCCGACAGGTTGAACCCATCCGCCTTTTCGCCCGTCGAGACAAAGGCTTCCAGTGAGCCGGGGCGGATATCCAGCCGGTCAAGCCGGGATTTTATCACCTCGAAATGCTCTGCCCGCCATGTCATTGGCAACGCCGCGCCATGGGTGCCGTGCATGATCCAGTGCAGATAAGGGTTTTCCGACGGGTCACAATCGACCGCCGCGTGGCGGATGCGGCGGGCAACATGCTGCGCGGGGCTGCCCTCCACATGGTCAAAAAACGCTTGATCGCGCCCCATGCGCCCCATCACGAGGCGCGAGAAAAAGATGTTCAAAAGCAGGCGCCAACGCCATGAATTGAAACGGGTATCCAGGAAGGTTTGCCGTTCGGATTTTGGGCGCGGAACAAAGATCGCATCAATCGTCTTTTGTGAATGGACAAACGGCAGCAGACGGGTGCGGAAAATGCGGAAATAGCGTTCAAACTTGCCGACGCCGCCCGCGCCATGTTGGTCAACATCCTCGGCAAGACTTTCCCACAGATTCCGGGTCTCAGCGTCCAGATCGGCCAGCGCCCGGTTCAACAATTCCCGCCGCTGCGTGCTGGGTCGCGCGCCCATCAGTTCCAGAAATTCGGCATGGGTCAGGTGTCGGAACGCCCCGATCCGCAGTTTCAGGCAGGCGATCTGCGCCAGCGACAGATCGACCACGACCACTTTCGCCGGGTCCAGCACCAGCATCGCAAGCGCATTGTCCCCCGCTGCACAGATGGACACCAGCGTCCCTCCCGCACAAGCGCCCAAGCCTTGGGTCAACACATCCGCATCTTCCCACAACTGGGCATAGCGGATATGTCCAAAGTCGGCTTTATCTTCGATTTCAGAGCGTTGCATCGACTCTCTCCACCCGGCCCGTGGCCCCGTCAACCGCGACAATCTCGCCGTCCTTGATCCATTCCGTCGCATTCTTCAGCCCGACGACACAAGGGATGCCCAGTTCGCGCGCCACGATCGCGGAATGCGACAGCAGCGACCCACGTTCGACCACAATCGCGGAGGCGTTGCAGAACACTGCAATCCAACCTGGATCGGTATGACGCGCGACCAGAATATCCCCCGGCGCAAGCGTCTCCGTCCTCGGGTCGCGGATCACGCGGGCGCGGGCGGTAACTTGCCCGGCAGAACACCCGGTCGCCACCCGCTCCGTCGCGGTGTCTTTGTCAACTGGCACGGCATCCCAGACCGGCGCAATCGCCGGGCCGCGCAACTCGATCCGTTCAGGTGGGTCAGGGCGCAGAGCGGATGCCTCGGCTTCCGCCTTGCGCAGCGCAATGATTGCCTTGAGGTTGGGCGAAAGTGCGGCACCTTCAACAGCGCCCAACGCCTCCTCCACCGTCAGAAAGAAGATGGCCCGCGGGGTCGCAATCAAGCCACGCGCCGCAAATTCCCGCCCCAACGCCAGAAAAACCCGGCGCGTGTAGCCGAAAATTCGCGTCCGCTCAAACCGCAGGTTTTCGCGGTCACGCACCCGCGCCTTGGTCCAGCCGATCAGCCATCTTGCGAATTGCCGCTTGATCGGGTTCTTCGGGAACAGCAGCGCCCAATCCGGCTCACTCACCACATGGTGTGCCACCGCCTCGCGCATCGCACTCGCGGCAATCGCTTGCAGCAGGCTGGAGGGGTCGTCGGTCAGCGGGATGCTTTCCAGCTTCAATTCCTCGGTGCAGCGGTCGCCGAATTTCGCGATATAGGAATGCACGTCCGCCGCAATTGCCGGATGTGCCGCCAGCGCGGCCAACCCGTGCTCCCGCACCCCATCAGCAACCCCGGCGGCAGCCACCATCTGCCCCATCCTCGAAATCCGCTGTGCCGGTTCGGCAGAGATGATGTCGCCCTGCCCGATCATCACGTCATTATGCAGCAGCAACCCTTGCGGCCCGAGCCATTTTTCCAGCAGATTGCGCGATGCGCCAAAGGCGATCATGCAGAGAAAATCATTGACCAGCGGCGCATCCCAACGGTCGAGCAATGTGCTTTCAATCCGGCGATATTCTGCGGCCAGCGCCGTCGGCCCCGCCGTTGTCGTGTCAAAACCGCTGTTCAACGCCGCGTTGAGCCGCTCGTAAAACCGCGCTCGTGTCCGCGGCAGCCACATCGCCTGCCACAGAAGGCCCGCGCCAACCCGTACCAGTTTCAGGTATTCCAGCGCACGCCCCAAACCCCGCGCCGGGGGCGGGCCGATGCTGTCCGTGACCTCCGCCGGCATCGGCGTCGACACCCCCATCATGGTCTCCATATAGGCCCGGTTCAGCGAAAAACCGGGCAGAAGGGCAAGCGCGCGATACCAATTGACCA
>NZ_JAKDLJ010000499.1 GCF_030452865.1 Pseudorhodobacter sp. | reverse complement strand
ACTCTTATTGTGCCGGGCTTTCCGCGCCATTCGATGATACGGTTAAGGCTTCTGACCACGCGTTCCGCTGGCAAAGAAAAGTCGACCTCGATGCCCAGTCCCTCGCGATTGAAATCATCCAGCACGTTCAAAAGCCGAAATGCGCGACCATCCCCAAGGCGATCCGCCATGAAATCCCCTTACGGCGTTTGAAGACAAACGCCTACCGGGCAACGCGTCGACCACATCATGTTCGGTGCCTCTGGCACCGCCAGCGCATCGGGTTTGTCCCGCTTCAACCTTTTCCGGGGTTTGATCCGCAAATTCAGCTCAAGTTCGCAGTAGATGCGGTAAACCCTTTTGTGATTCCAAGGGTGCCCCTTCACGTTGCGCAGATGCAGAAAACATAGCCCAAACCCCCACGTCTTCCGGGCCCCGGTCAGCCCGACCAGCAGATCGGCAATCTGCTCATTCTCGTCGCTCAGCAGCGGGCTGTAGCGATAGCAGGTCTCGCTGACACCAAAGGCTCAGCATGATGGCACCCCGTCCCGAACATCCCTCAAGACCGATCTTGCCATGAACAGGGCTGATCGCCGAGGGGAAATGCAATCATCCGGGATGGAACACCTAGACGTTAACACTTTGAATAAGGCGGGCCAGTTGCGCCCCGGCAATTCCGGCGGTTGGCAATGGACCCGTGAAGGCAAGCAAGTCGCATCCATCAGCACGCGCGCCACTTCTCAGCATCTTATTCTTAGCTATCGGTTGCGGCCCGATGAAACGGATTGGCAAGACATCACACAACAGATTCCTATCGCTTGGGTGTCGTGCCCTTACGGTGGCCAGCGCCCCTATTTTCTATGCCCTTCTTTTATCAATGGCCGCTATTGCGGGCGGCGAGTGCGCAAACTGTATTTGGGGCGGGGATATTTCCTTTGCCGACATTGCCAAAATGCGGCTTATGCAAGCCAATCCGAAACGCGACTGGATCGGGCACGGCGCAGGGCTGACAAGCGGCGCATGGCGCTTGGGAGTGATCCGGGCCATGAAAGCTTTGTCCGTAAACCCAAGGGGATGCACCACAGCACCTTTGAACGCCATTTAGATTTTATTCGCGCGGCTGATTATTGTTTTGATCTTGAGTTTATCGAAACCGTGCGGCGGCGCTTTGCTTGGATTGATCCGCATAACCCCCTATAGCGCCCAGCCCAGCGCGCTACATGGCATAGCGGCCCCCTTGTGTGACCTCTGCCTGCCCCAAGGCCGCAAGGCTTTCTAGCAAGGGCTGCACTGATGCAGCGCGGGCGCGTTGAAAGCGGCGGGCGATTTGGTCGGGTGTCGCTTCGCCCATATCGCGCAAGGCCGATTGCACGGCGCTGATTTGTTCTGGCAGGGTTTTGGGCCATGGGGCTTTTTCTATCTTGTCGACCATGCCCAGATCGGCCTCGACTTGTTTGCCTTTGGTGGCCTGCACACCTTTGGGGTTTTGGTATTCGGGGCGCAGCCAGCGGATGATGCCGCGCGCCTCTTCCTCGGCCCGTTCATGGTTTAGGGCGACAAGGCGGTGCAGGATGTCATCATCTGACAGATCAGCGGGCCAGCCATAGGCGGCGGCGGTGGCAGCGTCAATTTGATCGTGAAGGTCGCGCAGAATGCCGATCAGGCCTTGGTCATAGATTTCTTTATCTTTGCCCTCGATCCGGTCGCCCGCCCGCAGTTTTTCCAGCACGTTATACATGGCGGTCAGCGTCAGCTTGGGATGCGCCGCTTGCTGCGCCTTGCGATGGGCATCGAGCTGTTCGCCCAAGCTGCGGAGTTGGGTTTTTTGGGAATCGGTGTGGGTTGGGAAGGGGAAAGGGTCGAGACAAAGCGATTTGTTGTAACGTGGGCGATCTTCAAGTGTCCCGCCTGCTTTCAGCGCCCAAACAACGTGAAACTTGCTTGAAAGCACGCTTAAAATGGCAGGTTCGTTGATAGCTATAGCAATAAGCATGTGATCAGGAAGTATCGTTGTTTCCAAGAATTGAAACATGCGGTGCTTTGAGGTTTCGACAGTTGCGATGTAGCGGCCCAAGGGTGCGAGAGCGGGCCTGATCATTTTACGCGGCTCTGCAAATAACCACCATTTATTTTTCAACGATGGCCTACGGTTCTGATCACGCTCCGGTTTAACTTTATCAAGCAAATGTTGGAACACCTCTGGATATTGGTTTTGTACGTCGGAAGCTGATAGGCCAAGCATGTCAATTAACCAAAAGTCACGGTTGGATTGGTTTAAGTCACGACCATTTCGGTA
>NZ_JAKDLJ010000498.1 GCF_030452865.1 Pseudorhodobacter sp. | reverse complement strand
TTTGGCCCGTGCAAGGATCTGGCCGAGCACATCCAGATGTCGGTTGATGGTGCCGATCGCCAACCCGACTTGCGCGGGGGGCAGGGTTTTGGCATGCGCCATCACCGACGCCCAAGGCATCATGCCATCGTTCGGGCCTTTTCCCCATCTTTTGCGCAGTTGATGCAGCATGTCCCGAAACTTGGAAATATGTGCCTGCCGAACCTGACGGAGATCGTCGATACCGGTGATCAGGATAAACAGTTTGGCGGTAACACGCCGGAGTTTGGCCATCGTTTCGGGAACGTGATCCTTGCCGGTCTCCTTTCGCTGCTGCAGCATTTTCGCCTTATTCAGCCGCGCGACCGTGGCCATGATGAAGGGGTCGTATATCTCGGCCTGCGGCATTGCGGCAATGCTCGGGATGGGAGCGTAGGGTTGGATAGCGCCCGGCTCTCGGCTCAAACTGGCGTCAGAAATTGTTGGCGCAGGCGGCATGGCAACCGCCGTCCCGGACCAAGCTGCGCGGGCGCTCACTGCCAAATCACTAGCCAGTTGCTCCGGAAGACCGCGCGCGATCTCGCCCTCCATCCCGAACACGGCGCTGCCACGTTGCCCCTTTGCCGCCGCTTTGCCTTCAATCAGAAGGCGGCGCAGATAGAAATGCTGAACCGCGCCCAATGTATTCTGCCGGTCTGTGATCTGCCTGAATTCCGCACCGATCCGGTTCATACGCGCTTCTGACAGCCTATCCCGCACATAAATGTCTAGGCAGCCTTCCAGCGATGCCAGATCCTTTTCCGATGCCCCCTCGCCGCGAAGCCGCGCGCGTGCTGTCTGGTCGATCTCGGCGCGCGGTCCGTGTTCAGCCATCAACTTCCATGCTTGCGCTGTAGCCCAATCGGCGCGGCGGGCACTCTCAGAGGTGCCCATAGCGTCCATCTGTGTCACCAGATCAATTCCGCGCATCCGGGCCAGTTCGACGTTGATGAGTGGCTCAGGAAGGCGCGGGCATCCGGAATCGATACCAGATTGCGGGACATATCATCATACATGCGATCACTTGCGGCGGTCAGTTCTCTGGCAAGCATATAGGCTTCACGCCGCTCTCCGGTGCGCAAAGAAAGCTGGATCATGCATTTTTCTGGGGAAAACCCCGGGATCCGGCGGCGCCAGTAGAAGACATTGCCCCAACGGAAGAGATGAAGATGCGCGCCCATGATGGCCCCCATGTGAGGCGAATGGCCGTAGTCATCGGACCCAATGTGCGACACACCGGAGCTGGAACGGTACAACCACATGATTTCAAATGGATATCCCGGCCATCTACCTCCGGCTATCCCCGCCGGAGGCTGCAACCTTGCCGCAAACTCCACCTTGTCAGGGTGCGTGCCTGGTTCTCCACAAACTCCCCACGGTTTGCCGCGCCACGCCTTCAGCCACCAGCATCGCAAAGATCCAACCGGAAATAACCGCCATTGCCGTCCCGTACCAGACCCCCCATTGGTCAAAGCCAAAAACCCGAACAAAGATCCAGACGAACAGCGCCACCGCGATCCCTTGGCGGTAAATGCCGATCCACAGGGTCCAGATCGGCTTTTGCATCGCTTGCAGGAAAGAGTTTATTGAAAACAGCATCATATAGAATGGCAACACAAACCCATCGACATGCAGATAGCTGACCCCGATACGGATCACATCCGCATCATCGGTAAACAGCCCCATCGCCCATTCCGCCCCAAACCACAGCAGCGGACAGGCAACGGCCATCATGGCGAACCCCAGTTTCCAGCAAAACAGCACCGACTCCCGCACCCGTTCCGATGCGTCAGCGCCAAAATTTTGCGCGGCGATGGGCAGCAGCGCGCCCGTCATCCCCAGGACCGGCAGCAGGACAATCTGCTCCACCCGCAGGGCGATGCCGTAACCTGCGACGGCCGATCCACCAAATTCCTTCAGGTAAAACTGGATCACGAAGCCGGTCATGAACATAACTGCTACCGACAGGCTGGTCGGCAGCATCTGCCGCAAGATCACGCGGTAAGCCGCCAGATCCGGCATGAATTCCGCCAGCGACAGGTTCTGCATGATCTGCCGACCAAAAAGTTGGTACAGGATATAAACCATCACGCCGGTCTGGCTGACCACCGTAGAGGCCGCGATGCCGTTGAACCCCATGCCGGGGATAAGGCCGGGCACTCCGTAAATGAACAAGGGATTCAATACCACATTGGCAAAAAACGCCACCACCAGCGCGCGTTGCAGCGATTTGGTGTCGCCGCGCGCCTGCAACACGCCGT
>NZ_JAKDLJ010000092.1 GCF_030452865.1 Pseudorhodobacter sp. | reverse complement strand
GGCCAATTCCCCCCCGGAGGATATTTTTGCAGAGAAGAATGGCAGATAGGGGCTGGATCAACGCACTCTCATCGGAACGACCGGTTTTGATTGCCGGGCCGACGGCGAGTGGCAAATCGGCGCTGGCGGTGGAAATTGTGTCGCGATCCGGCGGGGTGATTGTCAATGCCGATGCGTTGCAGGTCTACACCTGTTGGCGCCTGCTGACGGCACGGCCGAGCGTGGCGGATGAGAGCGCATTGCGACATCGGCTTTATGGGCATGTCGCCTGTGATCAGGATTATTCCGTGGGGCATTGGCTGCGTGAGGTCATGGAAATCATGGCCGAGGGTTCTCGCCCGGTGATCGTGGGTGGCACCGGGCTCTATTTCAGCGCCTTGACGGAGGGTCTGGCCGAGATACCCGCAACGCCAGCGGAGGTTCGCCGCGAGGCGGATATCCGCATCGCGGTCGAAGGCAAGGCCGCGTTGTTGGCGGAACTGGACCCGGCCACGCGCGCCCGGATAGACAACATGAACCCTGCGCGGATCCAGCGCGCCTGGGAGGTGATGCGGGCGACCGGCAGGTCGCTTGCGGCGTGGCAGGGTGAAACGGCCGCCCCTGCCCTGCCGCTGTCTGCTGTTGAGGCGATTGTCTTGCGCCCGGCCGTCGGCTGGCTGAACGCCCGCATCGAGCAGCGGTTTGATGCGATGATCGCAGCGGGTGCGTTGGAGGAAGTTCGCGCGCAACTCCCGGAATGGCAGCCGATGCGCGCGTCATCCCGTGCCATTGGTGCCCCCGAACTGGTGGCGCATCTGCGCGGGGAGTTGCCTTTGACCGAGGCGGTGTCCTTGGCCAAGATCGCGACGCGGCAATATGCCAAACGGCAGCGAACCTGGTTTCGCAAGCGGATGCAAAGCTGGATTCCGCTTGATCCGGCGTGAATATCGGCGGCGATGCGTCAAACCTGTGGATAGGTCTGTGGAAGGGTTCGATTTTGACGAGTTTCTGCTTGGGTCTTGCATGTCGGGCTGTTTAACCTTGCCCGGAAAGTTTCAAAGGGACCGAAATGCAGGATCTTACAAAGCTGTCACAATTGCGAGTCATTGCCATTCCGCGCCTCGCTGCTGGCGGGCGTTGGCGGGTGGAGGCGATGCGCGCCTTGTCGGAACCGGTGATGCTCTGGTTCACCAAGGGTCAGGGGCGGATCACCATTGCGGGCAGCACCCGTGGCTATACCGCCAACAATGCAGTGTTCATCCCGCCGGGCGTGATGTACGGCTTCGAGGCCGGGCCACAAGTCTTTGGAACAGCCGTATTCTTTGGCCGGAATTGCGATGTTACCCTGCCGAAAGCGCCGCATCATCTGCGCGTCCGGGAAACCTTTGTTCAGCAGGAGTTGAATGTGACACTGGATGCCATCGTGCGGGAGATGGATGCCAATACCCCGGCGCATGACCGCGCGACGCGGCATTATCTTGGCCTTCTCGGCGTCTGGCTGGAGCGTCAGGTTGAAAAATCCGCAGATGAGGTCAAACGCCCGGACGCCGCCCATCGGCTTGTCGCGCGCTATTCCAACCTGCTGGAACGGAACTTCCGGTCCGGCATGGGGGTTTCGGATTTCGCAGGTGCATTGGGGGTCACGCCGACGCATTTGACCCGCTGCTGCAAACAGGCCTGTGGCAAGCCTGCCTCGGCCTTGCTTCAGGACCGGTTGATTTTTGAGGCCCGCACCCTGCTCGCCGAGACAAAAATCCCCGTCGGGGAGATCGCGGATGTGCTCGGCTTCACCTCGCCCGCCTATTTCACCCGTGCTTTCCACCTCAAGACCGGCAGATCCCCCTCCGCCTTCCGCAAAGAGGCTTGAATCCACCGGGCTTTTCGGGTGTACCCGTGAACAATGGGAGATGCCTTATCAACGGTTTGCTGCCCGATCTTCTTTCTTGTTCTGAATTCGGTTGTGCCGCGAAACACGGGGCATTGGTTGCATCCCGATGGTTGATGCCCTAAAAGCGACGCATGTCGTTTTTGAACATATGTCGTATTTGTGACGCCAGATGGCGAAACCGTACATTGACCGGAGCCGCAATACATGCGGAAATGCCGACGCTGCGGTGGCTCTCTGGCTGCCGCCGACGCTACAAAAACGATTCCCGCAGCATCGACATGCTGAACGCGGAATGAACTCGTCAGGGAGATACGAATGACCAAACACACCAAATTCGCCAAACCGGTCCACCCTGCGGCAATTGATTATGCCGCAGAAGTGGAGGCAGGCACCCTCAGCCGCCGGGAGTTTCTGACGCGCGCAACCGCTTTGGGCGTCGCGTCCACGGTGGCCTACGGCCTTTTGGGCCTTGCCGCGCCGGAAGCCCGCGCGGCTGACACCCCGGTCAAGGGCGGCACGCTGCGTACCGAGATGGAGACCAAGGGCTTGAAGGATCCGCGCACCGCCGACTGGAGCCAGATCGCCAACTTCACCCGTGGCTGGCTGGAATATATGGCGGAATATGAACGTGACGGTTCCATCCGCGGCATGCTGCTGGAAAGCTGGGACACCAGCGATGACGCAACCGAATATACGCTACACGTCCGCAAAGGCGTGAAATGGCACAATGGCGATGATTTCACGGCCGAGGATGTGGCACATAACATCACCCGTTGGTGCGATGCCACGGTTGACGGCAACTCAATGTCCGGACGGATGGGCACACTCGTCGACAGCACAACCAAAAAGGCAGCCGACGGTGCAATCACCGTGGTCGATGACCATACCGTCAAGCTGAAACTGAGCGCGCCCGACATCGCGATCGTCGTCAATATGACCGACTATCCGGCAGCCGTTGTTCACAAATCCTACGACAATGGCGACCCGAGCGTGAACGCCATCGGAACCGGCCCCTATTATCCGGAAACCAACGATGTCGGCGTGAAGCAGGTCTTGGCACTCAAGCCCGATTTCACTTGGTGGGGCACCGAAGTCTATGGCGGGCCGTATCTTGACAAGATCGAGTATCTTGACCTTGGCACCGACCCTTCCGCAGCGGTTGCAGCCGCCGGTTCGGGTGAAATTGATATGACCTATCAGTCGGTTGGCGATTTCATTGACATTCTGACCGGCCTTGGCTGGACCGAATCCGAGGTTGGCACCGCGGCAACGATCTGCGTCCGCTTCAATGAGGATGCCGATCTTTACAAGGACGTGAATGTTCGTCGCGCCTTGCAACTTGCCGTCGACAACAATGTGATTCTGGAACTGGGGTACAACAAGCGCGGCACCAAGGCGGACAACTTCCACGTCTCCAAGATTCACCCGGAATATGCCGAAATGCCTCCGCAGACGGCCGATCCGAAAGCTGCCAAGGAAATGATCGACAAGGCGGGCATGGCCGATACCGAGTTTGAACTGATCTCGGTCGATGATGCCTGGCAAGCGGCAACCTGCGATGCGGTTGCGGCGCAAATCCGCGACGCCGGAATCAAGATCAAGCGCACAGTTATGCCTGGGTCCACCTTCTGGAACGATTGGACGAAGTACCCGTTCTCCGCCACCGAATGGAACATGCGCCCGCTTGGTGTTCAGGTTCTGTCACTGGCCTACCGCACCGGTGAGGCGTGGAACGAATCCGCCTTCAGCAACGAAGAGTTTGACACGTTGATGGCGAAAGCCAACTCCATCGCCGATGCCGACAAGCGCCGGGAGGTGATGAAGCGGGTTGAGGAGATCATGGTCGAACAAGGTGTTGTGATCCAACCCTACTGGCGCTCGCTGTTCCGCCATTATGATCCGAAAGTCCATGGTGCAGAAATGCACCCGACGTTTGAGCATCATCACTACAAATGGTGGATTGAGGCCTGACATTGAACAAAACGGCGGGGGCGATCAGGTTGCCCCCGCCGTTTTGCCCATCTTCGGCGCGGTGTGACCACCCGCTGCCCCTCTCCTTGCAACTGTCCCATAACTCCTGTGATTCGCAGGGGAAGGATAAGTCATGCTGATGTTTTTGCTTCGACGTTTCGGGATCATGGTCCTGACAGCTGTTTGCCTGACCTTCATCGTCTTCTTCCTGACCAACCTCGCCCCCAACCTGGAAAAACTCGCCCGCTCCGAAGGTTCGGTCCGGATGAGCGATGAGCAGGTTCAAAGCTGGCTGGCGACGCATGGCTATGCGCAGCCTCTGGTCAAGCGCTATGGCGAATGGCTTGGTGTGCTGCCGGGCTGGACGGCGACAGACGCTGCGGGCGTCACCACCGGGCGCTGCATCAATGCTGCGGTCCCGGCTGAAAGCGCGCCCACCCGCTGCGGCGTATTGCAAGGCGATTGGGGTTACTCCACCGTGTTCAAACGCCCGGTGTCAGAGATTTTGGGACGCGCACTGGTCGCCACCGGCTGGCTGATGCTCTGGGTGATGATCATCATGGTTCCTTCGGCTTTGGCCCTCGGCGTACTCGCCGGGATGCGCGAAGGGTCGCGAACGGATCGCTTCCTCTCCACCATCGCCATCGCCACCACGGCGACGCCGGAATATGTGTCCGGAGTGATCCTGATCGCGCTATTCGCTTCGGCCACCGTGGGCGTTTCGCCTTGGCTGTTTGAACACGGCTGGATCGAAGGGCGCACATGGTTTCAAGGCACTGCGACCAGCGCAATGGACGATATCACCTTCTGGAACTTCGGACTGCCGGTCATCACCATTGCGATGTATGGCATGGGGTATATCGCGCGGATGACGCGCGCCTCGATGACCGAGGTGATGACCGCGCAATATATCCGGACCGCACGCCTGAAAGGTGTCAGCTTCCGTCAGGTCGTGTTGCGCCACGCCTTGCGCAACGCCCTGATTGCTCCGTTCACGGTAATCATGCTGCAAATCCCATGGCTGCTGAATGGCGTGGTGATCACAGAAACCTTGTTCAATTACAAGGGCTTCGGCTGGACGCTGGTGCAGGGCGCGGGCAACAACGATGTGGAGCTTCTGCTCTCCTGTTCCGTCGTTGCCGTGGTTATCGTGCTGGCGACACAGCTCATTTCCGACATCGGCTATGCCTTTCTTAACCCCCGTATCCGGATTTCCTGAGGAGGAGCCTGCATGGAACCGCTTGGATGGGGTGGCATTTTCACCCGAATGATCATTCAGTTCTGGCCCGTCTGGGCCGCGCTGATCGTCACCTACGCGCTCTCGATCACCTACCGTCGCCGCCTCGGGCTCTATGGCAAATTGTTTGACAGTACGGTCGGCATGATCGGATTTGGCATCGTGATGTTCTGGGTGTTCACGGCACTCTTTGCCAATCACATCATCACACTTGATCCCTTGGGTCAGTTGTCGGGGATGAAGAACAAACCACCCGGAACGGCAGCGCCCGACGGTAGCGCCTATGGTTACTATCTGCTCGGCGGCGATAACCTAGCCCGCGATGTCTTCAGCCGGATGGTGATGGGCGCGCGCCGTGTGCTGGCGATTGCGCCAGCAGCCACCACCTTCGCCTTCATGGTCGGCATCACGCTTGGCCTGCCCGCAGGCTATTTCGCCGGCAAACTGGATACCGGTCTGTCGTTTCTGGCCAACCTCGTACTGGCCTTCCCGGTGATCTTGCTGTTCTACCTGCTGGTCACCCCGGAAATCCGCGACACCGGTATCCCGACCGTTCTCGCGGCGGTGCTGTTTATCTTCCCGGTGATCTTCTTTGTCACCCTGTTCCAAAGCCGGTTCTTCACCGCACCGAACAAACGCAACCTCTATGTTGGCATCACCCTCGTCATCGGCCTCTGGGCCTATTCCGGCCTCGCGTTCAATATCGACCCGCTCGGCATCTGGTCGATGGACCCCAACATGCTCAACGTCTTTGTTGCCGTGGTCTTTGTGAACGCGCCCACGGTTTTCCGGATTGTGCGCGGTCTCGTGCTTGATCTGCGCTCGCGCGATTATGTTGCGGCTGCGCAGACACGGGGCGAAGGACCATGGTACATAATGCTGTGGGAAATCCTGCCCAATGCCCGCGGACCGCTGATCGTGGATTACTGTCTGCGCATCGGCTATACCACCATTCTCTTGGGAACGCTTGGCTTCTTCGGCCTCGGCGTCAGCCCGGAGTCGCCGGACTGGGGCTCGACCATCAACGACGGGCGCCGCCTTCTCTCCATCTTCCCGCATCCCGCTCTCGTCCCGGCGATTGCCTTGATGAGTCTGGTCCTCGGCCTCAACCTGCTTGCCGACGGCTTGCGCGAAGAAAGCATGAGGGATTGATGTCTATCATCTGTTCAAAAATATCCTCGGGGGTCCGGGGGCAGACAGCCCCCGGCGCCGGCCCGCAAGCGACTCGTCGCACAAAAAGCCGAACAGGGAGATAACAATGTCCAACTCCAACTGGGACCCATCCCAACCGATCCTGGAAATCACCAACCTTTCGATTTCCTTCTTCACCCGACTGCGTGAAATCCCGGCGGTAATGGATTTCTCCTGCACCGTCATGCCGGGGGAGGCGATGGGACTCGTCGGCGAATCCGGTTGTGGCAAATCCACCGTGGCCCTTGCCGTGATGCGCGACCTCGGCAAGAACGGCAAGATCGTGGATGGTACCATCAAGTTCAAGGGCCGCGACCTTACCCATATGAATGAGGATGAACTGCGCAAGATCCGCGGTTCTGAAATCGCGATGATCTATCAGGAACCGATGGCCTCCCTGAACCCCGCGATGACCGTCGGCGCACAGCTTGCCGAAGTGCCGATGATCCACGAAGGCATGGGCAAGACGGAGGCATGGCAACTGGCACGTCAGATCGTCGGCGATGTGCGTCTGCCCGATCCGGACCGGATCATCCGCGCCTATCCGCACCAGCTTTCCGGCGGCCAGCAACAACGCATCGTCATCGCGATGGCACTGATGTCGAAACCCGCGCTGCTGATCCTCGATGAACCCACAACCGCGCTTGATGTCACTGTGGAGGCAGGGATCGTCGATCTCGTCAAGGATCTGGGTGAGAAATACGGAACCTCGATGCTGTTCATCTCGCACAACCTCGGCCTTGTCCTCGATGTCTGCGACCGGCTGTGCGTGATGTATTCCGGCGAGGCGGTTGAAACCGGCAATGTCTCCGAAGTGTTCGACAAGATGCGCCACCCCTATACGCAGGCGCTGTTCCGCTCGATTCCATTGCCCACCGCCGACAAGAATTCGCGGCCCCTCGTCGCGATCCCCGGTAACTTTCCACTGCCGCACGAACGCCCGAGGGGCTGCAACTTCGGCCCGCGCTGCGACTATTTTGAGGCGGGGCGCTGTGACGTTGGCGACATCAAGATGGCGCCAGCCGAAGGCGACCGCCACGCCTCGCGCTGTGTGAAATTCAATGAGATTGACTGGAACGCGCCGCTCAAGGCTGTCAAGAAGCAGGAGAAAACGCCTGTCGGCGAGGTTGTCCTGAAAATGGAAGATCTGCGAAAACTATGAGGTCTCCGGTGGGTCCATGTTTGGTGGCGGCGAACAGAAAGTCGTCAAGGCCAATGAAACCCTATCGTTCGAGGCCCGCGAAGGCGAAACGCTTGCCATCGTCGGCGAATCCGGTTGTGGAAAATCTACCTTTGCCAAGGTTCTGATGGGGTTGGAGACTGCGACCAGTGGCAAGATTTTCCTTTACAATCAAGATATTCAAGACACTCCGATCGAACGGCGCGGCGTCGATACCGTGTCCAATGTACAGATGGTGTTCCAGAACCCGTTCGACACGTTGAACCCGTCGATGACCGTTGGTCGCCAGATCATCCGGGCACTGGAAATCTTTGGCGAAGGCAATTCGGACGCGGAGCGCAACACCCGCATGCTGGAGCTGATGGACCTGGTGAAACTGCCGCGCGAATTTGCCGACCGCATGCCGCGCCAGCTTTCCGGCGGTCAAAAGCAGCGTGTGGGCATCGCGCGCGCCTTTGCCGGTGATGCCAAGATTGTCGTTGCGGATGAACCTGTCTCGGCGCTCGACGTGTCGGTTCAGGCTGCGGTCACCGATCTGCTGATGGAAATTCAGCGCAAGAACCGTACGACGCTGCTGTTCATCAGCCACGACCTTTCCATCGTGCGCTACCTCAGCGACCGGGTGATGGTGATGTATCTTGGCCACGTCGTCGAACTGGGGACCACCGATCAGGTGTTTTCACCGCCCTACCACCCCTATACCGAGGCGCTGCTTTCCGCCGTGCCGATTGCCGACACAAAAGTCATCAAAAAGCGCATCGTACTGGATGGTGACATCCCGTCGGCGATGAACCCGCCTCCCGGTTGTCCGTTCCAGACCCGCTGCCGTTGGAAAAGCCAGGTGCCGGGCGGGTTGTGTGAAATAGAGGTTCCCCCGGTCAAAAACCTTGGCAGCGGGCATCAGATCAAGTGCCACCTGTCGGATGAGATTCTAAAAGAAATGGAACCGGTGATCACCATTGCGGCGGAGTGAAGGGCTTCACCCGCTTTGGATAAGGCAATCCTTTGGTTCAAGGGTAGCCTTATCTGCCGGTCCAGAAATCTTGAAAGATTTGATCCTATTCGATTGCTGGCTTGGATCCTGATAAAAAGTAAGCGGTGCGAAGACCCCATGTTTCAATAAAATAAGGGATTTGCGATATTCGTTACGCCGGGTCCGTTCTCAGTGACAATTAGCAGGCATAGCCTGAGCGATTGCCTGCCGGGCAACATCCAAGCGAAGGCTTCGCGGTATTTGCGGGCAAAAACCTGACTTGCACGAGATCATAGAAGTTCAAGGCCACGAAACCTTTCCCAGCCGATGCAAACACGGTAAAGGGGGGGATGAACAACATCGTCCTTTCGCCTGACAGCGACCCCGCAAACACCCGGCCAACCGTCCGCCTGAAACCCAAGGCCGAGGCGCGGGCGATCCGCCATGGTTTCCCTTGGGTTTACGCCGATGAGCTTGTCACCGACCGGCGCACGCAAAAAATGGCCCCCGGTACCTTGGCGATTCTGGAAGATGGCGACCGTCGCGCGATGGGGTTGGTGACGGTGAACCCCAATTCCAAGATCATCTGCCGGATGCTGGACCAGAACGCCGAGGCGGTGATTGATCAGACTTGGCTGGAGGCGCGCTTGACCCGCGCCCATGCGATGCGCGCGCGGCTTTATGATGCGCCGTTTTATCGGCTCGTCCATGCCGAGGCCGATGGTCTGCCCGGCGTCGTGATCGACCGGTTCGGGGATACGGCGGTGATCCAGCCCAACGCTGCCTGGGCCGAGGCGCATCTTGACGCTTTGGTGGCGGCTTTGGTCGCGGTGACGGGCGTGAACAACATCCTGAAAAACGGCACCGGCCGTGCCCGCCACCTTGAAGGGCTGACCGAGGAAACCGTGGTTCTGCGCGGGACTGTCGATGCCGCACTCCCGGTGCCGATGAACGGGGCGACCTATTTGGCCGACCTGATCGGCGGGCAGAAAACCGGGTTGTTCTTTGACCAGCGCCCCAATCACGCCTTCGCCGCGCGTTTGGCCAAAGATGCGCGGGTGCTTGATGTTTTCTCGCATGTTGGCGGCTTCGGTCTGGCAGCTTTGGCGGGTGGTGCCGCTTCGGTTCTGGCGGTTGATGGTTCCGCACCCGCGCTTGCTTTGGCGGAAGATGGCGCGAAAGCCTCTGGTTTCGCGAAAGATTTCACCACCCGCCAAGGCGATGCTTTCGCGGTGTTGGAGGCATTGGCGACCGAAGGTGCGCAGTTTGATGTGATCGTCTGCGATCCCCCCTCATTCGCCCCCGCCAAACCGGCGTTGGAGGCGGGCTTGCGCGCCTACGAACGGGTTGCGCGTCTGGCGGCGGCGCTGGTCGCACCGGGCGGATATCTCGGGCTTTGCTCCTGCTCCCATGCCGCTGATTTGCAAGCCTTTCGCAACGCTTGCGGACGCGGGATTGGCCGCGCCGGTCGGCGGGCGCAACTGATCCACACCGGACACGCCGGGCCGGACCATCCGATGTTGCCGCAATTGGCGGAAAGCGGCTACCTCAAGGCGCTGTTCTATCGGCTTGACGGGTGAAGCTCGTCCTTGACGCCTGTGTGCTGTTTCCGACCGTGATGCGCGAATGCCTGCTGGCAGTTGCCGCGCGAGGATTATTCACACCACTCTGGTCCGACCGTATCCTTGGTGAATGGCAACGCGCCGCCGCCCGTTTTGGCCCCATGGCGGAGGCCGAGGCGCTGGCCGCAATTGCCCGCGCATTGGTGGGGTTTCCGAGAGCTGTGGTCAAGTCGCAACCGGGGCTGGAGGCGCGGCTGCACCTGCCCGATGAGAATGATCTTCACGTTCTCGCCACCGCAATCACGGGCCATGCCGACGCCATCGTCACCCTGAACGCCAAGGATTTTCCGCGCGGCACGCTTGCCGCCGAAGGGTTGGAGCGGCGCGACCCCGACGGGTTGCTGTGGGAGTTGTGGTCGCATCACACCGACCGGGTGGAACAGGCGTTGGAACAGGTCCGCGCCACGGCATCGAAGCTGTCGGGGGAAGAAAAACCGCTGAAACCCCTGTTGAAACGCGCCAAACTGACCCGGCTGGCACGCGCCGTGACGGGCTGATGTCGCAGCGGCGGATGACAAATCCAGTCATCCAACAGC
>NZ_JAKDLJ010000497.1 GCF_030452865.1 Pseudorhodobacter sp. | reverse complement strand
CCATGTCGGCTAACGGCAAAAGCCCCGCAGGCATTGGCATATTTCAGCGAGGTCGGCCAATCCTCCCCATCCAGCCAACCTTTGAGCAAGCCTGACATAAACCCGTCACCCGCGCCCAGCACATTGAACACCTCAATCGGAAAACCGGGGCCAGCCTCGCCTTGGTCCAGCGTATCGGGAATTGTGCCAGTAAAAGCAACTGCACCCGCAGCACCGCGCTTGCACACCAGCGTTGCCGTTGAGACCGCCCGCACCGCGCGCAAAGCCGCCACCGTATCGGTGCTGCCACCCGCGATATGAAACTCCTCCTCTGTGCCAACGATCAGATCAAAGAAATGCAAACTTGCCTGCAATGTCGCGGTAACATTGGCACTTTCGACAAAGCGGCTTTCACCGTCGCCATGCCCCGCGACACCCCACAGATTCGGGCGATAATCAATGTCCAGCGCGGTTTGCATCCCCTCCGCGCGCGCGATCGTCAACGCCTTGATCGTGGCCGCAGCAACCCGTGGGTTGCTTAAATGCGTGCCGGTTGCCACCACAGCCCGCGCCTGCGCGATAAAACCGGGGTCAATGTCATCCACTGGCAGGCCCATATCGGCACAGTTTTCGCGGTAAAAGATCAGCGGGAACTGGTGCTGATCGCGTATTCCCAACAACACCAGCGCCGTCAGCCGGGTCGGATCGGTTTTCACGCCGCGCGTGTCGACCCCTTCACGGGTCAATTCCTCTCGGATAAAACGTCCCATATGCTCATCCCCGACGGCGGTGATGACAGCCGATTTCAGGCCCAGTCGCGCCGTCCCACAAGCGATATTGGTCGGGCTGCCGCCGATATACTTGTCGAAGGAGCGCATGTCTTCCAACCGTCCACCGATCTGCGCGCCGTAAAGATCGACGGAACTGCGGCCAATGGTGATCAGGTCAAGGGTTTTCATATAGATGTGGGCCTGTTGCAGAGGGTGAAAGCTACATGAGTTTAACCATGTTACCGGTTTGAGCAGATTTCAGTGCTGCATCCGCCAATTCAAGCGCCTTCAACCCGTCATATCCAGTCGTCGGGGTCGGCGCGCCGCTTGCCACCGCTGCAACGAAGGCCGCAATTTCGTTGGCATAGGCGGTGATATAGCGTGTCATGAAGAAATTCAGAAGCGGCGGCCGGGTGTAGCCGTTGCCATTTGCAATCTCAATCCGCGACATACGGTGGTTTTCGGCGCTGACCGAGCCTTTGGAGCCATGCACCTCGATGCGCTGGTCATAACCATAAGTGGCGCGGCGCGAGTTGTTGATGGTGCAATGCTTGCCGCTCGCGGTGGTCAGGATGACATTGACGCTGTCGTAATCACCCAAAGCCTTGATCGCAGGATCGGTCAACACCGAAGCTGCCGCCTGAACCGTGGCGATTTCCTCGGCCAACAGCCAACGCGCCACGTCGAAATCATGGATCGTCATGTCGCGGAAAATCCCGCCAGAGCGTTTGATATAATCGACAGGCGGTGCGCCGGGGTCGCGGCTGGTCAGGGTGATCATCTCAACCTCGCCGATGGCGCCGTCGTCGATTGCCTGTTTCAATGCCATGAAGTCGGGGTCAAAGCGGCGCTGGAAACCGACCATCAGCGTCGCCCCCGCCGCTTCAACCGTCTTGAGGCAATCGCGCACCCGCGCGGCGCTCAGATCAACCGGCTTTTCGCAAAAGACCGCTTTGCCAGCGCGCGCGAACTGCTCGATCAGATCGGCGTGGGTGTCGGTCGGCGTGCAAATCGCTACGGCATCGACATCGGCGCTGTCGCGGATCGCTTCAATCGTTCGGATGCCGCAACCATATAGCCCGGCCACCTTCTGCGCGTTTTCGGCAATCGGATCTGCGATGGCGACGAGGGTTGCGCCGGCAGTGGAAGCAACAGCGCGGGCGTGAACCTGGCCGATGCGGCCCGCGCCAAGGATTGCAAAGCGAACGGTCATAATGTCCTCATGTTTGGAAAACGGCGGTCGCGCGGAAACGCGGTCCCGCAGGGTGGAGGCGTGGCGCGCATAGGCGGTATCGTCGTATTCGGCTTGGGCCTTGGCACCGTTGATTTAGGCAACATCATTGTCGCCGGTGATTTTTGTTGGACTGGATGCCCAGATTGGCACAGATCCGGCCACGCCGGAATACCTCAATGCGGACTACCAGATCGAAAACCTGTCGCATGTTGTTGCGGATCAGCATCACCGGCGCACCTGACGCGTGCAAGGACGGGAGAGTTTTGCACTTGCTCGCATTCCTGCCCTCCCATGCCGCTC
>NZ_JAKDLJ010000496.1 GCF_030452865.1 Pseudorhodobacter sp. | reverse complement strand
AATCCGGCTTCAGACCCACGGCTAGCCACCACAACTGATCGCAATGATCCCTTATATCATGGTCCTTGCCGCGTTGATCGTGGCATCGGTCCAGAACAAGAGAAGGAGCGCGGAATGACCCGTACAGCCCTGATGCTGATCGACATGCAGAATTCGTTTCTGCATCCGGATGGCGAGAATTTTTACCCCACCGCACCCGAGGTTGTCGCCCCCGCCAAGCGACTGTTGGCAGCGGCGCGGGATGCCGGGGTTTTGGTGGTGCATGTCGCCGAACGGCACCGCGAAGGGTTCACCGATTATGAACAAATCCGCCTGCCGGTGCATTGCCTGAAGGGCGGGTTCAATTCGGAATTTCACGAAGGCTTTGGCCCCGGCAATCATGCAGGCGAAATCACCATTGAAAAGCGGCGCTATTCGGCGTTTTTCGCGACTGATCTGGGGTTATTCCTGCGCGAACAAGGCGTGACGCGCGTGGTGATTTGCGGCGTGAAAACCAATGTCTGCGTGCGCGCCACAACGCAGGACGCCTTTGCCAACGGTCTGGAGGTGGTGATCGCGCGCGAGGCGACAAATTCCAATCGCCCCAATCTGGCCGAAGCCTCGCTGGAGGATATCGATCGCTATTTCGGCAAGGTGTTGCCGGTCGATGATTGCGTGGCGCTGCTGGCATGAACCGCTTTGTTGTTACCGGATATGCCAGTCTTGACCATGTGCTGCATCTGGGCGGCGATGTGGTCAAGGATCGCACGACGCAGATCCGCCACCGTGATCCGGCGGCATGGCCTCGCGCCGGTGGGTGCCCGACCTATGTGGCCCGCGCGGTTGCCAAAGCAGGGCAGAGTGCCGCGCCAGTCACATGGATTGGCGACGATGCGGGCGGACAAGCCCTGCTTGACCAATACGCCGCCTTTGGCCTTGACGCGGGTGGTGTTGCGCGCCTGACAGGCGAACGCTCCCCGATTTCGGTTCTGGCCTATCAGCCCGATGGCGCAGTGTCGTGTCTTTATGATCCTGGCTTTGCCGGACGGGAAAGCCTGACCAAGGCGCAAAGGGCGCTGATTGCAGGCGCGAGTCATATCTGCGTGACCATCGGGCCGGGGCATCTGGTGGCGGACATCCTTGATCTCGTGCCGGTCAGGGCAAGGCTTTACTGGGGCGTCAAGGATGATCCGGTGGCCTTTGACGCCTACGCTCGCGCGCGGCTTTCGGCCCGTGCCGATGTGATCTTTTGCAACCATGCCGAACGCGCCTTGGTGCAGGGCAGCGATGCGTTGCTGGTGGTGACCCATGGCCGCAAAGGGGCCGAGGCTATCGGGCCGGAAGGCTCCATTTGGTCACCGCCGGTCGATTTGATTGCGACCGACGATGCGGTTGGCGCAGGGGACAGTTTTGCAGGTGGCTTCATCGCCGCCGAAATGCGCGGAGAAACAGAGGTTTTGGCAGCGGTAAAGGCCGGAGTGGCCGCCGCCGCCGCACTATTGACGGAAAGGGCAAGGACATGAGAACAGCTTGGTATCTGGGCTATAGTGATGCCGATGTAGGTGAAGCGGCAATTCTGGTCGGCGACCCGGACCGGGTGAACCGGATCGGCAAGCTGCTCGACACCCCGGCTTTCCTGCCGGAAAAGCGCGGGTTGCGGTCAGTTACCGGCGGTTTCAATGGCAAGCGGGTGACGGTTGCAGCCTTTGGCATGGGGGCGCCGATTGCCTCGATCGTCATGCACGAACTGGCTGATCTGGGCGTGAAGCGCTTTTTGCGCATCGGCACGGCGATGCATTTTCCGCCTGCAAAGGCCGGGTCTTTCCTGATTTCAAAGGATGCTTTGGCGTTTGACGGCACCTCGCCCGCCTATGTTGCGGATGGGACACCGCTGCTGGCCAATGCGCGCCTGGTGGATGCGGCGGTGGCGGCAATCAAATCTGCGGGGGAGGTGCCGCATGTCGGCACCTATGCCACGTTCGACGCGTTTTACCGCGATATGTTTGCGCTGATCCCCGAAGATCAGCCCCGCGTTGCCGCGACACGCGCGCGCCTGCATGACCTGAATGTCTTGGCGACCGATATGGAAACCTCGGCGCTGCTGGCAGTGGGCCAAGCATTGAAGGTCGAAGCCGCGACCCTGTGCCTCGGCACCGTCGACGGCAGCACACAACAAAAACTGGGGGCCGAAGCCCTTGCTTCCGGCGAGGCGCAGATGTTCCGCATCGCGCTGAACGCCATCACCGCAGAATGAGAGGATAGGCCAATGACCGATATTTCCACCCGCTACTTGCAAACCGTCATCGACCGGAT
>NZ_JAKDLJ010000495.1 GCF_030452865.1 Pseudorhodobacter sp. | reverse complement strand
TGGCCACGATGACGCCGCCGGGGCATGAGGCGATTGTCTATGTCACCCTGACCGACGATCACCCTTGGGCCCAGGCGTTTGTGGTGATCGAGGCGCGACCGCTTGGCGCAGAGCCTGTGCCGCCGGTCGCTACCGCTTGACTCCCACCGCCCTGCCGCGCATGTAGCGCCGCAAAGCATCAGAAGGCAAAAACTATGGCCAACAAGGCAAAATCCGACGGCGGCATCATGGAGACGGTCAAGACGGTGGTTTACGCACTGCTGATCGCGGGCATTTTCCGCACTTTGTTCTTTCAGCCGTTCTGGATTCCTTCGGGGTCGATGAAAGACACTTTGCTGATCGGTGACTTCTTGTTCGTCAACAAGATGGCCTATGGCTATTCGAAATTCTCCTGCCCCTTCTCGATGTGCCCGATTTCGGGGCGTATCTTGTTTTCAGAACCGCAACGCGGCGATGTTGTTGTGTTCCGCCACCCGGTCAACGGATCGGATTTCATCAAGCGATTGATCGGCTTGCCGGGCGATACGATCCAGATGCGGGAGGGCAAGATCATCCTGAACGGGACCGAAGTGCCGCAGGAACCCGCCGGGCAGTTTGAGGAAGTCTATGACCGCCAAGGCCCGATGGGCAACCTGCCGCGTTGCGAAAACTCTGCTGGCGCCGTGGGTGTTGGCGCGATGTGTTCCAAGTCGCGCTTTACGGAAACGCTGCCCAATGGCGTGAAACACGACGTTTTGAACATCGACACCAATGGCCCCGCCGACAACACCGATGTCTATACCGTGCCAAACGGCGAATATTTCTTCATGGGCGACAACCGCGACAATTCGCAAGACAGCCGGTTCGGTCAGGCTGTGGGCGGGGTCGGCTTTGTGCCTGCGGCCAATCTGATCGGGCGCGCGGATCGTATCATGTTCTCCTCGGCCGGATCTTCGCTGTTCTATTTCTGGACCTGGCGCGCCGATCGCTTTTTCAAAGCGGTGGAATGAGCGTGGAATGACGGAACGCGCAGAGGTTTTCAGATCGCTTATTGACATGGTTGGCACAGCCTCGCGCAAGCGGGGCTGGCTGGTTTATGGGCTGCGCCGTGAGGTCATTCGATCTGCCACCAGGTCAGATTGCGATGCAGGGGCGTTTCGATGAAACTTTCTGCCGATCTTCGCGCGTTTGAGGGGCGCGTGTCCCATGCGTTTCGCAACCCCGAATTACTGGTGCAAGCGGTGACCCATGCGTCCATCTCCTCCGCCACCCGACCGGACAATCAACGTCTGGAATTTCTGGGCGACCGGGTGTTGGGGTTGGTGATGGCGGAGGCGCTATTGACCGCTGATCCGGGGGCGGCCGAAGGCCAGCTTGCGCCACGGTTCAATGCAATGGTGCGCAAGGAAACCTGTGCTGATGTCGCGCGAGATATCGGTTTGGGCGATGTTCTGAAGCTCGGGCGGTCGGAAATGATGTCCGGTGGGCGGCGCAAGGAGGCGCTGCTTGGCGACGGGCTGGAGGCGGTGATCGCGGCGGTTTACCTCGACGGTGGTTTCGATGCCGCGCGCCGGATGATCACGCGCCTGTGGGCGGACCGGATTGCAGGCGTGAAGGACGACGCCCGCGACCCGAAAACCGCGTTGCAGGAGTGGGCGCAAGCGCGCAGCATGACACCGCCGCATTATACCGAAGAAGCCCGCTCCGGCCCTGACCATCAACCGATCTTCACGGTTGTCGTGCGGCTGGACAATGAGGCCACGGAGTCGGCATCCGCCGGAACGAAACGCGCCGCCGAACAGGCCGCAGCCCGCGCCCTGTTGGCCCGGATGGAGCAAGAGACATGACCACAGAAACATCAAGCCCGATTGGTGGCCCCGTTGGCGGAGATGGCAATACGCGCGCCGGATTTGTCGCCCTGATCGGAGAGCCGAATGTCGGGAAATCGACACTGTTGAACCGCATGGTCGGCTCCAAGGTGTCGATTGTGACGCATAAGGTGCAAACCACGCGCGCCCGGATCAGGGGGATCGCGATGCAGGGGCACACGCAGATCGTGTTTGTCGATACCCCCGGTCTGTTCCGCCCCCGTCGCCGTCTTGACCGGGCGATGGTTGCTGCCGCTTGGGGTGGTGCAGCCGACGCCGATCTGATCGTGTTGCTGGTGGAGGCGCATCGCGGCCTGACAGAAGGCACCGCCGCAATCATTGATGCGATGCGCGACCGTATTCCGCAGGGTCAGAAAGTGGCGCTGGCGATCAACAAGATTGACCGGGTGAAGGCCGAGGTGTTGCTGGGCCTGTCACAGAAATT
>NZ_JAKDLJ010000091.1 GCF_030452865.1 Pseudorhodobacter sp. | reverse complement strand
CGCGAGGCCGAGAACGGCGATCAGCAGCATCGCCTTGGGAAGATAAGACATTCGGTTGGTCCTTTTTTCATTGGCCTGAATCGGGCCACAGTAACAGGTTTTCGCGCCCCTGTGTATCGGGCAACGCGGTTGAATTTCAGCGTCCTTTTTTGGCGCGTCCTCAGGGCAGCAGCGGCGACCACGCCGGGTCACTCGCCGGGCCGCCGGTTGGCACGGGGCGCAAGTTACGCCCGGTGATGTCCACCGAATAAAGCGACGATTGCCCGGCCGCACCAGCACTTTCACGCGTAAACATGATCACGCGGCCATTGGGTGCCCAGGTCGGGCCCTCGTCAAGAAACGAGGCAGTCAGAAGGCGTTCCTCGGACCCGTCGGTGCGCATGACGCCGATGTGGAATCGGCCCTCATTCTGCTTGGTGAAGGCAATCAGATCGCCGCGCGGGCTCCAGACCGGGGTGCCGTAGCGACCCGCGCCGTTGGAAATCCGCCGTGGTTCGCCGCCACCCGCCGACATGATGTAAAGCTGCTGGGTGCCGGAACGGTCGCTCTCGAACACGATCTGGCTGCCGTCCGGGTTATAGCTTGGCGCGGTTTCAATGGACGGCGCATTGGTCAGGCGTTGCGAGGCACCCGAAGCGGTATCAACCGTATAAAGGTCGGTATTGCCACCTTGTTCCAGACTGTAAACCACTGTGCGCCCATTGGGGGCAAAGCGCGGCGCAAAGGTCATGGTGCCGGGTTGGTCCGCCAGTTCCCGCGCCTGCACGCTGGCCACATCCATCAGGTAAATCTTGGGAAACCCGCTTTGATACGAGGTATAGAGGATGCGGTCCCCGGTCGGGCTGAACCGTGGTGCCAGCACCAGCGAGCGGCTGTCGGTCAGGTACTGGATATTCGCGCCGTCATAATCCATCACCGCAAGGCGCTTGGCACGTTCATTCTTCGGTCCGGATTCTGAGACAAAAACCACGCGGCTGTCGAAATAGCCGCCCTCTCCCGTGATCCGGCTATAGACCGCATCGGCGACCTTATGCGCCATCCGCCGCCAGCTTTGCGGGGTGCCGGCAAATTGCAACCCCTCGCCCATCTGCTGACCGGAAAAGATGTCAAACAACCGGAATTTCACCACGATCCGGTCACCACTGGCGCTGACAGCACCTGTCACCAGGGCTTGCGCGTTGATCGCCTTCCAATCGGCATAGGCCACGGGGGCATCAAAGCTGTCGATCCGCCCGACATGGGCGCTGGCGGGTATTTCCCGGAACAATCCAGTTCCCGACAGGTCCGACGCGACCACGCGCGCGATATTGGTGGCATATTCACCCGCCGCCCCGGTCTCGGCGACGAAATTCGGCACCGCGAAAGGCAAAGGCTCAATCACGCCTTCAGTGATTTCAATCCGCAAGGGCCCATTCTGCGCCAGGGTCGGGGTGGCACAGAGGCCGCCGAGTGCCATTGTGACCGCAAGCAAAAGGCCAAAGGGTCTCTGATAGGTCATTTGATCCTCATTTTCTCCGGGTTGAACACCAGTTCAAGGTTACGCCATTGGGCGTATTTTTCAGGGGGAAGTTTGAAACCATCGGCCCCGCAGCGGATTACCGCGCGCCGGGCCGTCTCAAACGCTTGTCGTGCCGCGGCATCGGAGCCACCCGAAAACGCAGTCATCTTGATGGAGCCGATATCGGGCCGCCCGTCTTCACCAAGGTTCGCGGCCAAAGTGACGGTTACCTTCAACGCTTCCGACGAAAGCGAACCGACGTTCCAGCAAGCCTGAACCGCAACCCGCAACCCGTCCTTTTCGCCTGCTGTCATCGGCGGGCCGGTGGGGGCCGTGGCGGCGGAACCGCCAGCGTTGGACGACGACGCCTCCGCCACCGCAGCCGCCACCGCATCGGCGATCGCGTCCGTCGGCACATTGTTCGACGATACACTCTCGGTTTGTGCCGGACGCTCTGGCTGGGTCTCAGCCCGGCGCGCCGGGCGCTGCCTTGGCCGGGATGAGGCAGAAGGTGCCAGTGATTCCGGCTTGTTGGCTTCGGTCGCAAGTTCGGTTCCGGCGTCTTCCGGTGCGGTTTCGGGGCGCGGTTCTTCAACCACTTGCGCCTCAGGCGCGGCCTCGGGCGTCACCGCAGGGGTCGGCGTGGCGTCAGTCACCGCCTCGGGTGACGGTGCCTCGGTCGGGTTCGGTGCCACCCTCTGCGCCGGTTTCGGGCGCGGGCGGGCGCTGACCTGTGGCGCAAGGACTGGCGGTTCATTCACCGCCACTGGTGCGGGCGGCGTCGCCTCCTCCGGGGTTTGCGGTACGGGTTCGGGTGCTGTTTCGACGACATCGGGCGCGACATCCGGCACGGCCTCCGGGCGCGGCGGCGGCGGTTGCGTCACGGCAACGGGTGCCTCGGGTTGCGGCGTCTCGGTCGCGGGATCCTGCACCGGCGGCGTTGGTGTCGCCACATCGGTTTGCGGCGCTTCCGGTGCGGGCGCGGTGGGGGACGCTGCCTGAATCGCCTCAAACTCGGCGCTGGTGACCAAGGATACTTCGGTCACCGCTATTTCCGGCGCGTCATCATGGCGAATGAAGAACCCCCCAATCGTGACCCAAAGGATCAGGCCGACATGGCCGATACCTGAATAGAGAACGCCCTTGTCCATCACGCGAGCCTAGCCGCCGCTCGCGCCAAAGGATGGCCCGTCCGTATCCGTCACAAGACCGATATTGCGAAAGCCCCCGGCGTTGAGCGCGCCCATGACCTGCGCCACACGGCTATAGGGGATGGAGCCATCGGCGCGCAGGAAAATCTTGTCGCTGGTACGTTCCGCCGCCACCGCCTGCAATTTCGGGATCAGATCCGCGTCAGCCACTTCCTGCGTCTGGATCATCAGGCCGCCTTCGGCCGTCATGGTGATCGTCAGCGGTTCTTCCTGTTCCGTCGGCAAGGCGGTCGCTGCGGTTTTCGGCAGTTCAATCGGCACACCGACGGTCAGCATCGGGGCAGCCACCATGAAAATGATCATCAACACCAGCATCACATCGACGAAAGGTGTTACGTTTATTTCCGACATCGCAGCTGCCCTGCCGCGCCGCCGCCTGCGCCGCCCGCCGCCGCCGCCTGAATTTTGAACCACACCCGCGCCCATGGCTTAGCTGTCCAACTGGCGCGACAGAATGGTCGCAAACTCATCGGCAAAGGCTTCATACCCGCCGACGATCCGCTCACTGTCCGCATTCAGCTTGTTGTAGAACACCACCGCCGGAATGGCGGCAAAAAGCCCGATCCCGGTGGCCAGCAGCGCCTCGGCGATCCCCGGGGCCACAACGGCAAGGTTGGTGTTCTGGCTGATGGCAATCTGCTCAAACGCATGCTTGATCCCCCAGACCGTGCCGAACAGCCCGATGAAAGGTGCGGTCGACCCGGTGGTCGCCAGAAATGACAACCCGTTGGTCAGCTTCTCGCTTTGCTTGGCAATCGCCACATCCATCGAGCGGTCAATCCGCGCCTGCGCCCCTGCGATCAAGCCACCATCATCGCGGTGACTGCGCCGCCATTCCAGCATGCCCGACGCGAAAATCTTTTCCGATGCGCCCGAAGGATCGGACCCGATCTTCTCAAACAGCTCATCCAGCGGTTCACCGGACCAGAAGGCCCGGTCAAACACCGCCGCCTCCCGCCGCGCCAGTTTATAGGCGATATGCTTGCGGACGATGATGGCCCATGACCAGAAGGACATGACCAACAGCATCAGCATCACAAGCTGCACCGTCAGGGTTGCGCGCGCAAAAAGGGCCAGTAGCGAGAAATCAATCTCCCGCGCCGCCGCAAGGGTATCCGTTTCCATATCGCCTGCTCTTTGACTGTGGGTCGTTCACCGACCTCGGTATCAGATGATTCTATCCAGTTTTTTCGGCGAATGCCAATAGATCATGCAAAAAACGGGCAAGAAGTCGCCGCCCGACACATCAGATCGCCGATATCGCAGCGCGTACCGGTACGGGCATGCGCACGGGCCTGCCGGTCGCGGTCAAGCAGACCAGCGTAACCTCTGCGTCAAACAGCAAATCCTCGCCGCGCCGAACCTGCTGCGCCAGAATGATGCGCGCGCCGCCCAGCGATGCCAACCGCGTGTGAACCTGTAACATATCGTCATAAATCGCGGGCAAGAGGTAGTCGGCGACAACCCGACGCACCGCGAAAACCACGCCATGATCTCGGCGCAGAACCGATTGATCAATGCCAAGGTCGCGGATCCACTCGCTCCGCCCGCGTTCGATGAATTTCAGGTAATTGGCGTAATAGACGATCCCGGCCAGATCGGTATCCTCGTAATACACCCTTACGTTGAACTGATCCGTCATGCCCGCGCCTTGTCCTGCAAAGTAATATGCCACTGACACAAATCTGACGGAAATGCACCTGAGAACGATCAATCTCCGCGCGTTACATCAAATCGTTGAAGTCAACGTGGCGCGCGGATGCAGCGCCCTCTTCGGTTCACGTTGTTCAAGTATTCACCCCCTGCCCCGCCAAACCCATCCGCGCGGCAAGCCGCAAGGCGTGGCTCGGGTCATGCGCGACACGCGGCATCACCGGATCATAGGCCGCACGGATCAACGCAGCAATCTCCGCCCGCAACGCAATCGCCTCTCCCACCGTGACCAGAGCGGCGCGCGTTTTGAACGCCTGATCCGACCACAGCAGGATCACCTGAACCATTTGCGACAGGGCCAGAACCTCTGCCGGTGCTTCAGCCAGATCCGCGTCCATCCGCACAAAAACAAACGCCGCCTTGATTGCCCCCCCGGCGTCAAAGCGGAAGCTGCGATACTGGTTCGCCCCCGCCGCTTCAAGCCGATAGGTCAACGCCTCCAGATCGGGGATCATGTCCCCCAATCGTGGTACGTCACGCAATTCCGCCCAATCGGTCAGGAAAAACAACATCAGATTCGCGCCAAGTTCCGCGTCCGTCTCCGCCATCTGATGCCCGGCGAGCGCAACAACCGCCTCCACGACCCCTTTGACGACTGCCAGCGTCGTATCCTCGACGCCAAAAACCACCGGCACGATCGGCCGTCCCCAACGGGCAAACAGATATGCCCCGTCGCTCCGCGTGAAAAGTGTTTCAATCTCCGGTCCGTCCATGCTTACCTCCCGCCGCTGACCACCCTTTCCCCAATACCGCGCGGAAAAACAATATCCTCCGTCCTGATTTCATCTTGGTCAAAATACCTAATTCCCTCGGCAACATGCCGTAGGGTGGGCGCTGCACGCCGCCGCTATTTGACCTCGAACAAATCACTTTGCCCCGGTGTTCTCGGCGCTTCCAAGCCCAGATGTCGCCAAGCCCGCGCCGCCAGCATCCGCCCCCTCGGGGTGCGTTGGATAAGCCCCTGTTGCAGCAAATACGGCTCGATCACTTCCTCCAACCCGTCGCGCGCCTCGGACAATGCGGCGGATATCGTCTCAACGCCCACCGGACCGCCGCCGTAATGCTCTGCAAGCAGCATCATGTAGCGCCGGTCCGCGCCATCAAGACCAAGGTGATCGACACCCAGCCGCGTCAACGCCCGATCCGCAATTTCCCGCGTCAAGCGGCCATCGCCTTCGACTAGCACAAAATCGACTACGCGTCGCAACAGACGCCCGGCGATCCGAGGTGTTCCGCGCGCCCGTTTGGCGATTTCACGGGTGCCCTCAGGGTCCGCCCTGATCCCCATCAACCGCGCGCCGCGCGTCACGATCAGGTCCAGCTCATCCTCGGTATAAAACTGCAACCGTGTCGGGATGCCGAAACGGTCGCGCAAGGGCGTGGTCAGCAACCCAAGCCGTGTCGTCGCGCCGACCAGCGTAAAAGGTTGCAGATCAATCCGCACTGTCCGCGCCGCCGGCCCCTCTCCGATCACCAGATCGAGCGCGAAATCCTCCAGCGCCGGATAAAGCACCTCCTCCACCACCGGGGAAAGTCGGTGAATCTCGTCGATGAACAGCACATCGCGCGGCTCCATATTGGTCAGGATCGCGGCCAGATCGCCCGCCTTGGCCAGAACCGGCCCAGAAGTCATGCGAAACCCGACCCCGAGTTCGCGCGCCATGATCTGCGCCAGCGTGGTCTTGCCAAGCCCCGGCGGGCCGTGGAACAGCGTGTGGTCCATCGCCTCGCCCCGGATCTTCGCGGACTCGATGAACACCCGCAGATTGGCGCGCGCCTCGGCCTGGCCGACAAATTCCTCCAGGGTTTGCGGACGCATCGCGCGGTCGGCATCTTCCGGCAACCCTTCGGGGCGCAACGTCGGGTCGGGTTCCATTGCTTATCCTTTCGGGGCCAGCAGGCGCAACGCTGCCTTGATCAAGGCGCTGGTGCCCGCCGCCGTATCCTGCCCCGACACGGTTGCAACCGCCTGTGCCGCGTCGCCATGGCCATAGCCGAGATTGATCAGCGCCGAAAGCGCCTCCGCACTCGCCGCCGCATTTGACGGCAAGGACTGAACCGCAGGTTTCGCCGCTCTCGGCACCACAGGCTCAATCACATCATCCTCCGCAGCTCCCGCCATACTGGCCGGGTTCGCCGCCATCGCCATCACGGCGGGCGCTTTGGATTTCAACTCCAGCACCACGCGCTGCGCGATTTTCGGCCCGACGCCGGGGGCAGCCTGAATCGCCTTGGCATCACCCAAGGCAATTGCCCGCGCTACACCGTCCGGTCCAAGCGTGCCAAGAATGGCCATCGCGGCCTTGGCCCCGACCCCTTGCACCGTCACCAGCAAACGATGCCATTCCTTTTCCAGCATCGTCGGAAAGCCGAAAAGTTGCAGCAAATCCTCGCGCACCAACAGTTCGGTGAACAGCGCCACCGCCTCCCCCACACGCGGCAGTCCGGCCAAGGTGCGGTCAGAGACATGAACGATATAGCCGACCCCCCGCACGTCGATCAAAACATGATCCGACCCACGATAATCCAGCCTTCCTGCAATCTTGCCAATCATCCCGCCGCCCTTTTCAACGCTTCTTGCAACCGGTTGGAGCTTTGCAGATGATGCGCATGACAGATCGCAATCGCCAAGGCATCTGCGGCATCCGACCCGGCAATTTCCACGCCGGGCAGGTGAATCCGCACCATATGGTCAATCTGCGCCTTGGCGGCATGACCGACGCCGACCACGGTTTTCTTCACCGCGTTGGGCGCATATTCCCCGACGGCCAGCCCAAATTGCGCCGGAACCAACAGCGCGATCCCCCGTGCCTGCCCCAGCTTCAACGTCGCCACCGCGTCCTTGTTGACAAACGTATTCTCTACCGCGGCGGCATCGGGGGAAAAACGGCGCAGAACCTCGGTCAACTGGCGGTGCAGGCTTAGCAAGCGCAGCGCAAGATCGCCGGCATCCGGCCCCGGCGCGGAATGGCAAATGCCGTTCGCCACATGGGTCAGGCGCGATCCCATAACGTCGATCATCCCCCACCCAAGGTTCCGCAACCCCGGATCAATCCCCAATACGCGCATTTCCGCCCCTTTTTCTCGTTGAAAACCGAATAGCACGAAAAGGGAACATTCGCCAAGCGTCTTGATTTCACCTGCAATGTTGCAGAAATGATGCTGCACCTGCACGGTATTCGACACTCCATCTGCCGAAACCGACACATTCGCGATGCGCCTTAAAAATAAGGCAAAATTGCGGCGACAAGCCATGCGCGCGGCGCATTTCAGCCATGCCCTTTCGCGGATTGCTTTGCAGATGCAGCAAGCCTATCTGCCTCTTATCGAAACGCAATGCTGCTTTGACAGGCAGATTCACAAAGGATTACGGCAATGGCCGCTCTTGAAACCACCCGCACCGCGCCAATGGGCGCAACCACGACCTACAATGTCGTGTCTTTCTTCAGCAACATCGCGAATGCCGTGATTGCATGGAACGATGCGCGCGTTACCCGCAACTCGCTGGCAAAACTGTCGGACCGTGAACTTGACGATATCGGCCTGACCCGCAGCGACATCTACGACATCGCCAACGCAAATCGCTTCTGAGATCTGGCCATTATGCCCGACCCCTCCAGAAGCATCAGAGATGCAGACCGAAAAGGCCGCCTCCCTACCGGAGCGCGGCCTTTTTCATTTGCGGATCGGTGTTGGCAGACGTTTACGCGTCAGCCCTTCTTTTGCATGTTCTTGCGGATCACGTCGGAGACCCAGAGCGTCAAGCGGTCAGGTGCCATGATCGCCGCGCCGAGCTTGTCGAAACCTTCACCATTTTGCAATTCCGCGACGCGGTTGCCATAGGTCTGCGCGCCCACCGAATAGTGGATCGCACCTTTCAGGGCAAAGCCGCTCATCACAATAAAAACTACCGGGATCATTAGCTTGAGCTTGCTCTTGCGTTGCGGGCGATAGTAGTAGGACCGGCCGAGAACCCCGACCCCCTCAAAACCGAAACCAGCAGCATGGGCTTTGTTCAAACGGCCAACACGCTCATAAAAATCTTTGATATTCGGGTCATACATTTCAACACCACACTAACCGCCCCTGATAAGTCACATTACCCATGGAATCTGGCAAAACTTGGACAAATCATCGGGAAAACGGCCCGAAATGGCCTTATTTTCGCCTTATTTCAACGGATTAGCCTCGGCGCAGAACCAGTGTCGACCATTCACCCAGATCATCGCGGGAAACGGAAACAAAGCCTTCTGCGTGATAAGCCGCCTCAATCGAATCGGCCTGAACCGCCAAAAGACCGGAAAGGATGCAGAGCCCGTCCTCAGCAATGTACCTGGCCATATCAGGGGCAAGCTGCACCAACGGACCTTTCAGGATATTCGCGAACACCAGATCAAAGGGTGCCGCCTCCCGCAGACGCGGATGGTCGAACCCCGCCGCCTCCAGACATTCCACCCGGCCCTCAAGCGCATTGATCGCCATATTGGCGCGGGCAACGTCGACGGCCACCTCATCAATATCGGAGGCGATGATCAACGCGCCCGGCAACACCCGCGCCGCCGCAAGTGCCAGCACCGCAGTCCCGCAACCGATATCGGCGACGCGGGATGGCGCAAAACCTTGCCCCACCAGCTTGTCAAACGCCTTCAGACAGCCAAGCGTGGTGCCATGGTGGCCGGTGCCAAACGCGACCGTCGCCTCAATCTGCAACGGCACCCGCGCGGGATCATTTGGCACCTTGTCGGCATCATGGCTGCCATAGACGAAAAAGCGACCAGCCTCCACCGGGGCCAGTTCGCGGCGCACATGTGCGACCCAATCAATTTCCGGCAGTTCCGACAGCGCAAAGGGTTTCGCTTCAAACGCCGTCGCCAGCACTTCCAGCATCACCTTGTCGGGCGCTTCGAGAAAATAGGCGCCAACCTCCCACAACCCGCTGTCGTCCTCGATCTCGAAGACGCCAACGCCGGTCGGTTCCGGCTCCATCCCTTCCATCGCGTCGGCGAGCGCCTCGGCGGCGTCCTGCCCCATCAGGGTTGTCAGCGCGGAATAGGTGGGCATGGCGAAAACCTCATTGGCAGATACTAGGCCTCTGCCCTAGCCCTGCCCCCCTGCCCCGTCAAGCCGGGAGGCGGGCACCAAACCTGCGGGCGGAAAAGATCGTCTCATTGCCATCATCGGGGTCATGCGGCACCAACAACGCCAGAAACAGCGATACCAGCGCCATGCAAGCCGCCAGAATGAACACCGCCTTGGGCGAGATCACCCACAGATAACCAAGGCCCGCCGGCAAAAACACTGCCGCGATATGGTTGATGGTGAAGGATACCGCCGCCGTCGGTGCAATATCCGCCGGGTCAGCAATCTTCTGGAAATAGGTCTTTATCGCGAAGGCCATCGAAAAGAACATATGGTTCAGAACGTAAAGCGCGCAGGCAACATACCAATGCCATTCATAGACATAGAGCATGCCATAGCTGATGAACACTGCCGTCAGTCCGGTATATTCCACGATCAGCATCCGCCTCTCGCCAAAACGCGCAATCCAGCGCCCTATGGACGGGGCGACCAGCATGTTCAGCAGATAATTGACCATGAACAACGCGGTCAGCATCTGCACATCCATACCATAGCGCTCCACCATCATGAACGCGGCAAAGACGACAAATATCTGCCGCCGCGCGCCGGACATGAACTGCAACAGGTAATACAGCCAATAGCGCCGCCGCAGCACCATGGTCTTGTTTTGCGGATGCGGGGCGGAAAACTGCGGGAAGGCAAAGGCGCAATAAAGCGCAATCGCAATCGTCACCAACCCCGCTGTCACGAACACGGTATTGTAGGACAGTTCCAGCACATGCCACGTCACCACGATCAGACCGTAGGCGACCAGCGACGCCCCCGCCCCCACCGCTGCGATCTTGCCGATCACCTGCGGTGCAACTTTCCGGTCGATCCACTGCAACTGCAAACTCTGGTTCACCGTCTCGAAATAATGGAACCCGATGGACGACAGCACCGTCACCATCAGCAACCCGCCAAAGCTGGGGAAATGTGCCGTTATCGCGGTCGCAACTCCCAGCAGGATCAAGGCGACCACCGCCAACACCTGTTCACGCATCAGCAAAAGCACGGCGATCACGCCAATTGCCAGAAAACCGGGTATTTCGCGCACCGTATGCAGCCAACCGATGTCG
>NZ_JAKDLJ010000494.1 GCF_030452865.1 Pseudorhodobacter sp. | reverse complement strand
GCAAAGGCCGCTGGGAGGGTGCTGCCTGGATCGAGGCTGAAATGCAGGCCCGTGCCGCGCGACCGGAAAAGATTGGTTTGACCGACGTGTTCTGGTCGATTTCAACGGCGCGGTTGACGGGCGACACCGCAGGCTATGGCCAAGTAGTGCCGCTGGTCCACACCAGCCACCCCGATTTGAGCATGCTTTGGCACGCGGCCGTGGGGCCGGTCACTGCGCCGTTGTTACCCGTTTTCATGGGGCAAACCAGCTTTCCCGATGCATATGGCAAGCACCGCTATCTGACCGAAGGCGAAAGCGCCCGTTTTCTTGATCGTCGTAAAGAGGAAAAAGCGCCGCAAGTCATTTGCAGAATTCCGCAAGGCATTGAAGTGGGCGACAGCGCTGTCTACCACTTCAAGCAACTCATGCATCTGGCTTTCCAAAGCCTTGAAGGTATCTTGCCCGAGGTCGATCAACATTGGCGGCAAATCGAGGCCGCGATGCTGGCTGATCTTCCTGCGGTTCAACGCAGCGCGGAAGTGCTGTTTGCAGCAGGCGAAACCGCTTTAGCCAATCGGCTATTGACCGATTTCAGCAGCCAATGGCACGGCAAAGTTCTTACCGATTGCAAAGCATTGGCGGCTTCGGCCTATGTTCGATTGCGTGCGCAAGGTTGCTTGAATATGACAGATCAACCAGTCGCGCCGCCGCAACTTTGGTAGGTCTGTTTAGCGGCAATGTGCCGACATCCTTCGGGGATCAGCCTATGGTAAATGAACTTGATCAACTGGTTGCCCTGCGCCATTGGCTGCACGCCCATCCAGAACTATCACGCCAAGAATCTGAGACTGCCCAGCATATGCAGCGGTTTTTGGCCGACAACGCCCCGCCCGATAAAATTGTGCCGTTAGCAGGAGCGGGCTTTGCTGCGGTCTATAACGGGATGGCAGCCGGACGCACAGTTATGTTTCGCGCCGAGTTGGACGCGCTGCCTATTTACGAAGTAAACGATCTGCCCTACCGCTCGCAACGCGATGGGGTCGGGCACAAGTGCGGCCATGATGGTCATATGACCATTTTGGCCGGTCTTGCGCTCCATTTGCGTGACCGCCCCCAACGTGGCCGCGTGGTTTTGCTGTTTCAGCCTGATGAGGAAACCGGAACTGGTGCGCAAGCCTGCGCCACCCATCCAAACTTTGCGCAAGTCATCCCAGATTTCGTCTTCGCCTTGCACAATTTGCCGGGCTATACCTTGGGTCAGGTCATTGTGAAAGAAGGCGTTTTTGCCTCTGCGGTCAAGTATATGGCCATACGGATGTCAGGCAAAGAATCCCACAGCGCCCAGCCTGAAACTGGCGCAAGCCCCGCATTTGCACTTGCAGAATTGACGCTGGCTGCACGGGAAATTCAGGCGCAGTTTGATGATCCCAGCGCCTACGCATTGATCGTTCCAGTGTTCACCCAAATGGGCGTGCAGTCGTCGGGTGTTTGCCCTGGTTCGGGCGAGGTGCATTTCACCCTTCGCGCTGGTGATGGCCGCATGGTCGCTGCGATGTGGCGCGATCTGTCCGAACGGGCAAAAATGATCGCCGAAAAATACGGACTGTTGATCGAATTCGAAACTAAAGAAGAGTTTGCGGCAACCTCAAACGCAACAGAGGCCGTTCAATTGATTAAACAGGCAGCGAAGGCCGCTGACCTAGATGTCACCACGATTGATCATCCGTTCCGTTGGGGCGAAGACTTCGGCGAATTGACGCAGCGCTACCCGGGCGGACTGTTTGGCATTGGTGCCGGAATTGATCATGCCGACTTACACAATCCGGATTTTGACTTTCCTGACACACTGCTGACGCCCGCGATACGGATTTTTGCGGGGCTTTCGGTTATTGCGCCTGTGTAAATTGGCAAGCCTCTATTGATCGGCCTGAAACTCTTTCCTGGCGGCCCAGGCGAGCGAGACGGGTAACACACGAGCATACGATTTGCACAAATAGGCCTCATGATCAACAAGCGTCCCGCCGATCAGGAAAAAGCCAATCTGTCAGCCGGCCACGTTTTTGATCGCGTCGGTGCCGCTGGCCATGTTGGCTCTTTTACCGGCGGGAAGGTGCCCTATCAAGGAACATACAGCCAGCCAAGCTATCAATTGTCAAAAACAGAGATGATCGGCCCTTTTTATTGGTAAACATGTTCGCGTTCTGTGCATCTCCTTGACTTTGTTTAACAAACCCTCTCAGGGACTCATCATGTGAAACCAGGGTGATAGCTTGGGTGGATGAGCAAACCGAACATACCGATCTACAAAACCC
>NZ_JAKDLJ010000493.1 GCF_030452865.1 Pseudorhodobacter sp. | reverse complement strand
GGCTGTATTTTGAACCCCTGACGCTGGAACATGTGCTGGAAATCCTGCGCATCGGAGGTTTTCAGCGGTGTGTGGGGCGTTTTCTGCATCGTGACCGCTGTGAAATAGGCCCCGAAAGCCGCGACAAAGGCGAGGCCGATCCCTGCGGCCGGCAGGCTGACTTTGTGCACGGGCTTTGTTTTGGTCTGCGCTTCCATTGCCGCAAGACGGTCTTCCAGGCTTTGCGGTGCCATACTCAGTTCCCCACACTCAAAGAAGTATTGTCGCGGGTGATGCAAAGCGCGCGGGTCCCAATGCGCAACGTCCAGTAAGGGTTGACCCCAAGCACCCGAACCACGGAGCCTTTTTGCGTCCAATTTACGGTGCGTTCGCGGCCCGTCTCATCGGCTTTGAAAATGGCGGGTTGCTCCACACCTTCTGCAAACTGGAAATAGGTATAGCGGCCATCATCATAGACGGTTGAGGGTTGGAATTTGGCTTTGCCAGAGATTTTGTAGCTGTAATTCTTCGGTGAGATATAGCCCTTTGCCAGCCCTGTTGCCCGCGATTTGCCTTCGCTCGGATAGCTAAACCGAACCTCGAAGAATTTGCCGTTTGCGCCCCGAACATGGCCCTCACGCAACTCAAACGAATAGGAATGCCTGTTGGTGATCACTGTCATGTTGGTGACGGCTTTAGACACATGCAGTTTGATCGACACCACATTGCCCAAGTCAGTGATCGGTGTGATGTCGAAACTTTCCGTATCACCCGCAATCACGGCTTCAAATCGTTCGCCCCGGCCAAAATGAATTGTGGTGGCAAACCGAAGATCGGTTTCAATGACATAGACCTGATCAGGATCATAAACGGCGTTTCTGATCCGGCTGTCACGATGACCGGCTTTGGGCACACCAGCGGCAAGGGCTTGGCCGGTCAAGCCTAGCGATAGCCCCGGCGTCAGACTCAGTGCCAGAAGAAGTGCAAGGGCAGTTGATTTCATCATGTCACTTCTCCAATGTTTCTGCGTCAACGCGATACGAGGTCACGACAAATCCCAAAGGATTGCCCCAAACCTCTTGCAAAAGCTTCTTGGTTTCCGGCCGAAACTCAAAACCAACGGTGGCGACATAACCGCGTGTTACCGTTCGGGTATCGCGCGGCGCCCGAAGGGTTTTGGTAAACCGCACCTGTGCCACGCCTTCTTTGAGCTGATTTACTGATTTGATCACCACAGTAATCTTGGCATCAGGACCGTAAACCTTGATCGGATAGTCCGCATTTGCTGAGTCCCAAAGACGGCGCAGGGTGACTGCGGCATCGCCGTCTGAGCGCCCCAAAACCGAATTGATCCGGGCTTCGCTATCGGTCAGATCATAGGTTTCTCGCTGATCAACATAAGCCACGAGGTTTGCTTGAATGATGGCGTCGTTTTCATCCAAAGTAATATCTTGCACCGCAGCTATGCGGTCCATTTGACCGCTGGTCTTATCGACGATGACAATATGGGTCTCGATTGTCTTCAGTGGTAGGATCGAGGCGGCGGCAAGCAATGATATCACACCGACGCTAAGACCAAACCCCGCCAGAACATAGGCGATGCGCGCACGGCGCCGTGGACCCTCAATCAAGTCGCGCTCAAAATCATCCGTTAGATTGGCCAAAAGAGAATCCTCCTATAGGCTTGCTCTGCGGCAGCCAAAAAAATCACTTGCCGCGAAGGGCTTTTGTTGCGGCCATGAGCTTGGCGGGCGTCGCTTTAACTGGGGCGGACACGCGTTTTCCAACCGCTTCCAATCCGGTATTCATCGCCTGTCTTGCCGCTTGCGGTGAGGCACCCGTCGCCCCGCGCATAACGGCGGCACCGCCACCTGCCGCACCGGATTTGACAAGCCCAGATAGCCCAACCGCATTTGATGCAATTCCAATGGCACCACTCAGACCCATGGCAATGCTTGGCACTGCCAACATGATGCCTGCCGAGAGCACCAACACCACGATGAAGGGAAAAATCAGGCTAAGTGTGTCGACATTATTCGGATCTGGGGATGACCCCGCGACCTGACCCGCAACGGCAATCACGATACCCGCAGCCCCTGCGGCCGCAATCGGCATGAAAGCATAGCCGATGATGGAGCGCGACCAGGCATCAAACAAGGTTTGGGTTGGCTTGAAAAGTGAGCAGACGATTGCAATCGGGGCAAAGACCACCATCAGCGTCAGCACGATCTTTGCATAGGCAATGATGCCTGCCGCCACGGCCGCAAAGAATGCCGCGATTATCCAGACGGCAACCCCGAGAACTGCACCAAAGACCCAACCCGCATTGTCAC
>NZ_JAKDLJ010000492.1 GCF_030452865.1 Pseudorhodobacter sp. | reverse complement strand
AAACAACGCCCCGGTTTTGCCAAGCTGTAACCGGGTGATTTGTGCCAAGGTCAGCGGCGCTGTAGCAGTTTCGGCGGCGATATCCAGTGCTTGGCCCAATACCATGCCGCGCGCACCTGCCGCACGCGCCATGCCGGAAATCAGGGCGAGGCGGTTTGGCCCCAAAGCCACATCCGTCAACAGCTCAAACGCAAGGCTTTGCAGCGCATCCCCGGCAAGCACCGCCACCGCCTCATTCCATTTGCGGTGAACCGTCGGCAAACCCCGGCGCAAATCGTCGTCATCCATGCAAGGCAGGTCATCATGCACCAGCGAATAGGCGTGGACCGCCTCAATCGCCGCCGCCGCCGCAACGGCGTTTTCGGGTGCAATCCCATGCATGGCGGCCGATTCCAACACCAGAAACCCACGTAAGCCTTTGCCGCCGTGCAGCGCATAGCGCATCGCATGGACAAGGGGTTCATCGTCGAAAACCATCAATGCCGCGTCGAGCCGGGTTTGCACCTGTCGGTTATGCGCGGCCAGCAGGGTCGGAAAGCTCACATCCCCTCCGCCGGGGTGGTGCCGATGGCTTGGCCGTCCTTGGCACGGATCAACTCCACGCGTTCTTCAGCCTTGGCGAGTTTGGCGGCGCAATGCGCCTTTAATGCCGACCCGCGTTCGTAAAGCGAGATCGAGGCTTCCAGCGGCACTTCGCCGCGTTCAAGCGAGGAGACAACCTGCTCCAGTGCGCTCATCGCCTCCTCGAATGTCATCTCTGCCACGGGTTTGTCACTCATTCGCCGCGCTCCTTCAAAACTGCCACATGCGCGGCGGCGGATGCCGCCAGCGCGGGCAGATCATACCCGCCCTCCAACGCCGATACCACCCGCCCTGCGCAGTGCGTGTCCGCCAGATCACAAATCCGCCGGGTGAGCCATGTGAAATCATCTGTGGACCAGTTCAGGTTGGCCAACGGGTCGTCGCGATGGGCGTCAAAACCTGCCGAGATCAGGATCAGTTCCGGCGCGAATGCGTCGATAGCGGGGAAGATATGGGCTTCATAGCCCGCGCGCATTTCCGCGCCCTTGGTGTTGGGGCGCAGGGGCAGGTTGTGAATCTGGCCATGCGCCCCTTTTTCACTGACGGACCCGGAACCGGGATAAAGCGGCATCTGGTGGGACGAGGCGAAAAGCGCGCACGCCTCATCCCAAAGCAGTTCTTGCGTGCCGTTGCCGTGATGCACGTCGAAATCCACAATCGCCACGCGGGAAAGGCGGTGATGATCCAAGGCATGTTTCGCGGCAATGGCGATATTGCCGAACAGGCAAAACCCCATCGCGGTTTCACGTTCGGCATGATGGCCCGGCGGGCGGGTGGCGACAAAGGCATTCGCGGCACCGCCCGCCAGCACCAGATCCACCGCCGCACAAACCCCACCCACACCGCGCAACGCCGCCTGAAAGGAGCCGGGGGCGAGATAGGTATCACCGTCGACATAACCCCAACCTGAGGCAGGAACAGCGGCGCGGCAGCGATCAATGTATCGCATGGGATGACAGCGCGTGATATCCGCCTCGATGCCCAAAGGCGCGTCAACGCGAAGCAGGTCGAACCCGGCAAGGGCTTCGGCAACAACGGCCAGTCGCGCCACCTGTTCCGGGTGGCCGGGTGGCTCATGGTGCAGATCGCAATCAGGATGGGTGAAAAGCGCGGTCGTCATCGTCGGCCCTAACAGAAGTTTTGCGGCGCCGCGCCCGATTGGCAGGGCGCAGCGTGATCGGATTTAGCTGCTTTGTGCCTCTTGGCAGGCGATGGCCTGTTCCAACCCTTCGAACGATCCGGTCAGATCAATCGACATCACTTCCTCCCCATCGTGCGACAGGGTCAGCGTTTGCTTTCGTGCCATGTCGAGGATGAAGTCTTCGCTGTCAAAGGCGATCTCAACGCCGGGTGTGCCATCAAGCCAAACCCCGGTTGCCTCCCCCTCATAGCCAGCGCCGTCGAGATCGAAGGAAATCGGATAGGTCTGCCCTTCGACAATCTCGCCCCAGGCGTCATTGAAGGCCATTACATAGCCGTTGTCCTGTTCGGCATCGAGCCCGACACGGACGGTGGAGCCATCCTCAAAGGCGCTCATGATCAGGCAGCCATTGCCGACGGTTGGATCAACCATGATATCCCAACCACCCGCTTCGCCCCATTTCACAAGATCCTGGGCGGAGGCAGGCAACGAAAGGAGGGTTAACGCAAGCGCGGGGAGTATATATCGAAACATCGTGAACTGTATCCTGGTTGTAAGATGGGTGAGAGTGGATACGCTGACGCCAAGGGGCGTCGAAACCCC
>NZ_JAKDLJ010000090.1 GCF_030452865.1 Pseudorhodobacter sp. | reverse complement strand
GGGTTTTGGCTGACGGCGGGCGCCATTCTGGCTTTGCTGGTGCTGTCGGCTTTCTTTTCCGGGTCTGAGACCGCCCTGACCGCTTCATCTCGTGGCAAGTTGCGGGCGCAGGCTGATCGCGGCTCTCGCGGGGCAGCAAAGGCGTTGAGCTTGACCGAGGACAGTGAAAAACTGATCGGCGCGCTTTTGCTGGGCAATAACGTCGCCAATATCCTGTCCGCCTCATTGGCAACGGCGTTGATGACGCAGTTTTTCGGTCAAAATGGCGTGGCGGTGGCAACGCTGGTCATGACTGCGCTGGTGCTGATCTTTGCCGAGGTGCTGCCAAAGACTTATGCGATCACCAATGCCGAACTGGCCGCGACGCGCGTGGCCGGACCTATTTCGCTGCTTATCCCGATTTTTGCGCCTCTGGTGCAGTTGATCCGAACGCTGGTGCGTGGAATTCTCTATCTTTTTGGCGTCCGTACCGATCCGGAAACAAAAATCCTTGCGCTGCGCGAGGAAATCGCAGGCACGATTGCTTTGGGCCATTCCGAAGGCGCGGTAGAAAAGGAAGACCGCGACCGGTTGCTTGGCGCACTGGACCTGCATGACCGCACGGTGGAGGAGATCATGCGCCACCGGCGCGAGGTCGAAATGATCGACGCCGAAAAAGCCCCCGGGGATATTTTAAGCCAGGTTCTCGCCTCGCCCCACACGCGTTTGCCGGTTTATCGCGGCGATGACGAGAATATTCTGGGCGTGGTCCATGCCAAGGATTTGCTGCGAGAGGTCGACAAGCTGTTGCGCTCCGGATCGGGGCGGATCGCCAAACTGACCGATCTCGACATCCTGAAAGTTGCGATGAAGCCGTATTTCGTGCCGGAAACCACGCCGCTCGATGAACAGATGCGACAATTTTTGAAACGGCGCACGCATTTTGCCTTGGTGGTCGATGAATATGGCGCGTTGCGTGGCTTGATCACGCTGGAGGATATTCTGGAAGAAATCGTCGGCGAGATCCGGGATGAGTTTGATACGGTCGAAAAGGATGAGGTGCTGGCGCGGGCCGAGAACGGCGATTACATCGTCGATGGTGCGATGACGATTCGCGATTTGAACCGCATCACCGACTGGGGCTTGCCCGATGATGAGGCGAATACCGTCGCCGGTCTGGTAATCCATGAGGCACAGACCATTCCGAATGAAGGTCAGGCCTTCAGTTTTCATGGCTTCCGCTTTGAGGTGAAAACCCGCAAGGAAAACCGCATCACGCTGTTGAAGATCCATCCGCTGTGATCCGCATGAACCGATGGAGCGCTTTGACCGCTCGGTTGGGGTCCGATTTTTCTCTGAAAAATCAGTGCCTGCGGCGCAGGTATTTTTACCAAGATGAAAGCATCTGCGCATCGGATGACAATCAAAAAACGGGCGACGACGAAAGCGGCATTTGAAATGCCGCATTGAGGCGCTTCGGGTCGCGATCTGCGGCCTAACATCAAAATTGGACAATCAGGAATACCGATATGAGCGATGATGCCCTTGTGATCTTTACCCCCTCCGGCAAGCGTGGACGTTTTGCGCTTGGCACCCCGGTTCTGACGGCAGCGCGTGCCTTGGGGGTCGATCTTGATTCCGTTTGCGGCGGGCGCGGCATTTGTTCCAAGTGCCAGATCACGCCGGGCTATGGTGAGTTTGCCAAGCATGGGGTGACGGTTTCGGAAGGCGCTTTGTCGGACTGGAACGCAGTGGAGGAGCGGTATAAATCCAAGCGCGGTTTGATCGACGGGCGGCGTTTGGGCTGTCAGGCCAAGGTGCAGGGCGATGTGGTGATCGACGTGCCGCCCGAAAGCCAGTTGCACAAGCAGGTGATCCGCAAACGGGTGGAGGCGCGCGACATCCACGTCGACCCCTCGGTCAAGCTGCACTATATCGAAGTCGCCGAACCCGATATGCACGACCCCGCCGGTGACTTTGAACGGGTGTCCAACGCGCTGCGTGAACAGTGGCAGATTGAGGCCGTGCGCGCCGACCTGGCCTTTCTGACCGTCATGCAGCCCATTCTGCGCAAAGGCGAGTGGAAAGTCACCGTCGCCTTGCACCAAGAACGTGACAGCGACGTGCCGCGCCTGATGCATCTGTGGCCGGGGCTTTACGAGGGTTCGGTTTACGGCATGGCGGTTGATTTGGGATCGACCACCATCGCCGGGCATCTGTGCGACCTGCGTTCCGGCGAGGTTTTGGCCTCGTCCGGCTTGATGAACCCGCAAATCCGCTTTGGTGAGGATTTGATGAGCCGGGTCAGCTATTCGATGATGAACCCGACCGGGGCGGCAGAAATGACAGCCGCTGTGCGCGCAGGCATGAACACGCTGTTCACCAATGTCTGTGCTGAGGCGGGCGTCGAGAAAACCCTTGTCATGGATGTGGTTTTCGTTTGCAACCCGGTCATGCACCACCTGTTCCTTGGCATTGACCCGTTTGAGTTGGGTCAAGCCCCGTTTGCGCTGGCCACCTCCAGCAGCCAGCATCTGACCGCGAAGGAGCTGGATTTGCAACTTCACCCTTCGGCGCGGGTTTATATCCTGCCGTGCATTGCGGGCCATGTTGGTGCGGATGGCGCGGCGGTGGTGTTGTCGGAGGCGCCGGAGCGGTCAAAAGATCTGCTGTTGCTGATTGACGTTGGCACCAATGCCGAGATTTTTCTGGGCAATACCGAACGGGTTTTGGCCTGCTCCTCCCCCACCGGTCCCGCTTTTGAAGGCGCGCAGGTCAGTTCCGGCCAGCGTGCCGCCCCCGGCGCAATTGAACGGGTGGAGATTGACCCCGTGACGAAGGAGCCGCGCTTCCGTGTCATTGGGTCCGACATCTGGTCAGATGAACCCGGCTTTGATGAAGTGATTGCGACCACCGGCGTCACCGGGATTTGCGGCTCGGGCATCATCGAGATGGTGGCTGAAATGCGTTTGGCAGGTTTGGTTGATGCATCGGGACTGATCGGGTCGTCAACGCAAACCGGCACGGAACGGGTGTTTCAGGACGGGCGCACATGGTCCTATTTGGTTTGGGACGAAACCGAGCAAGGTGGACCACGCATCACCATCACCAACCGCGATATCCGGGAAATCCAGATGGCGAAAGCCGCGCTTTATTCCGGTGCGCGTTTGCTGATGGACAAGTTCGGGGTTGAACAGGTTGACCGCATCGTGCTTGCGGGCGCGTTTGGCGCGCATATCAGCGTCAAACACGCGATGATTTTGGGCATGATCCCGGATGTGCCGCTGGACAAGGTGACATCGGTAGGCAACGCGGCGGGAACCGGTGCGCGCATCGCACTGTTGAACCGTGCGGCACGGGCAGAGATCGAGGAAACCGTCGGCCATATCCACAAGGTCGAAACCGCGATCGAGCCGCGCTTTCAGGAGCATTTCGTCAACGCCTCGGCGATCCCGAATGCGGTGGAACCGTTCCCCAACCTGTTTTCGATCCTGACGCTGCCCGATCTCAATTTCAACTCCGGTCACGGTGGCGAGGCCGAGGGCGGTCGCAGGCGGCGGCGTGGGTAAGGGCTTGACGGCTGCGCGCCGCGCCCTACCTATCGGCATCACCGCCGTTCAGCGCAAGGCAGGCCACACCGAATGACCGATGATCCGATTGCCCCGATGCTCGCGGATGTCGCGGCGCAGGACCGCGCGGCGTTTCGCCAGATCTATTCCGCCACCTCCGCGAAACTTATGGGGGTTTTGCTGCGTATCTTAGGCAACAGAGCGGAAGCGGAGGATGCGTTGCAGGAGGTTTTCACCAGAGTATGGTTGCGGGCGGCCCGCTTTGATGCGGGCAAGGGTCGCGGCATGACATGGCTGATTGCCATTGCGAGCAACCATGCGATTGACCGCTTGCGCGCCCGTCCGGCACCGTCGGTGAGCGATGATGGTGAAACGGTGGCGCAACTGCCCGATGGTCAACGTGGTGCCTTGGCCGGGTTGGTGGCCGAAGGCGAAGCGCGGCGCGCCGTCAAGTGTTTTGGTGAGTTGGACAGTGACCACGCGGCGGCGGTCAAGGGTGCCTATCTTGACGGGTTGTCCTATGACGCATTGGCCGAAAAATTCGATGTTCCACTGAACACGATGCGAACATGGTTGCGCCGCAGCCTGTTGAAACTGCGGGAGTGTCTGGATCAATGACCGATACAACCGACATCCCGGAAGACGACCTCTCCGATCTGCTTGCTGCGGAATATGTGCTTGGAACACTTCCGCTGGCCGAACGGGATGCTGCGGCGACGCGCCTACGGCGTGACGCAGGTTTCGCTGTTGCCGTTGCGCAATGGGAGGCGCGGCTGGCTGGGTTGAATGACGGGTTTGACGAAGCCCCTGCCCCTGACCTGCTGCCCCGGATCGAGGCGCGGTTGTTCGGCACGCCTGCGCACTCGCCCCGATTCTGGCAGGGATGGAAGGGTTTGCTTGGTGGAGCCATCGCCGCTGCAACGCTTGGTGTTGCAGTGTTGGTCATGTTGCCGCAATCGCAAGCGCCGCTTTTGCCGGTGACTACCCTTGCGGCAGAAGGCAGCAACCTGCGCTATTCGGTCGGACTGAAGGATGGTGAACTGCATCTGACACGGATCAGCGGCGACCCGGCCCCACAAGGCCGCGTGCATGAACTCTGGTTGATCGCCGGGCAATCGGCACCGGTATCGCTTGGCCTGATCACCGGGACCGAGAAAACCCTGTCAGCGGCGAATATGCAAGCGGGCATGGTGCTGGCGATCACCGATGAGCCGGAAGGCGGCGCGCCGGGTGGTGTGCCGACTGGGCAGATCGTTGCGTCGGGGACAATCGAACAGATTTGACGAAATAAATCGAAATAATTTCGGACGCCCTGAAACTTCCCGCCCGATCCATCCGTAGCTTCGATCATACCAAAGGGATTGGCCCTTGGATGAAACGGAGAGTATCAGATGATTATTCAGAAAATCGCGTCTTTCACCGCAGTTGTGGCTTTGATGACCGGCATGGCGATGGCCGAATCTGGAAAGCCCGGCCCGACAAATCCGATGGTCGGCGGCGCTGCCATGATGGCAGACATGAACATCATTCAAAACGCCGTCAATTCTGCTGATCACACCACTTTGGTTGCTGCTGTGACGGCGGCCGGTCTGGTGGAAACGCTGGAAGGCGCAGGGCCGTTCACTGTGTTCGCGCCGACGAATGAAGCCTTTGCCAAGCTGCCCGCTGGCACCGTCGAAACGCTGCTCAAGCCGGAAAACAAGGACCAGTTGGTGAAAATCCTGACCTGCCATGTTGTCGGCAAGGAAGTGATGTCTGATGCGCTGTCGAAGATGATCATGGATGACGGCGGCAAGCACCCGGTTCCGACCCTTGGCGGTTGCACACTGGAAGCCTCGGCCAAGGACGGCAATATCATGCTGACCGATGAAAACGGCAATGTCGCCCATGTCACCATCGCTGACGTGAAGCAATCCAACGGTGTCATCCATGTCATCGACACGGTGATGTTGCCGAAGATGTAAGAGCAGTGACCAAACGCGCAGGGTGAGAGGGGCTGCTTGTAATATTTCGCCCCACCCGTGTTTCACACCTTGCGCCCAGGGTCGGCCTTCATCTGTCCCCTACATCTGGCTGACCTTGATGCCCCCGGAAATTTCCGGGGGCATTTGTATTGAATGGCTTGTCGGTTCCGTTGCCGCGATTTAGCCTTGGCCATTGCAGTTTGAAATTGTGGGGGAAATTATGCGATCTTTGGGGATGATATCGGCCTTGGCGCTTTGCGCGACCATCAGCCAGGCGCAGGCAGAGGGGAAATCCATCATCGTGCTGGACGGGTCCGGCTCCATGTGGGGGCAGATCGACGGTCGGCCAAAGCTGGAAATTGCGCGTGAGGCGCTGGCCGGTGTGCTGGCCGGTTTGCCTGCGGATACCGCGTTGGGGCTGATGGCTTACGGCCACCGTGAAAAGGGCAATTGCGGTGATATCGAATTGATCGTGCCACCCGGCCCCGGCACCGGCCCGGCCATCACTGACGCCGCGAACAAGATGCAATTTCTGGGCAAGACGCCGCTGACCGAAGCGGTGCGGCGCGCGGCGGCGGAACTGCGTTCGACCGAGGAAAAGGCCACCGTGATCCTGATCACCGACGGGATTGAAACCTGTGAAGCCGATCCCTGCGCGCTTGGCAAGGAACTCGAAGCGTCCGGCGTGGATTTCACCGCGCATGTGGTCGGGTTTGGTCTGACAGCGGATGAGGGCAAACAGGTCGCCTGTCTGGCAGAAAACACCGGCGGCAAGTATATCGAGGCAAAAGATGCCGGCAGCCTGATCGACGCATTGAAAACCACCGTTGCAGCGGCACCCGAACCCGCCCCGGAGCCGACAGCTGCGCCGGAACCGCCGAAACCTGCGGTGATGGATTACAACATCGCGCCGCGTATCTTCCTTGTCGAAGGCGGCGCGGATATGAGCAGCGAACACTCGATGTCGGTGGAGGTCTATACGATCAAGCAATCCGCCATTGAAACCGACCGTCGCGGCGATCTGGTACAGCAACACTATGGCAATGACCCGTTCTTCGTCGACCCCGGCACCTACCTGCTGGTGGTGGATTGGCAGGAAGCCGAAGTGGAGCAGGAAATTACCCTGACCGCCGACAAACTCACGACCCCCGACGTAATTATGAATGCTGGTGTCCTGACCATACGCCCGCTGACCGAGGCGGGCGGCGAACCCGAAGGCAGCGCCAGTGTCGATCTGACCTTGGGCGATAAAAACTTTTCCTATTACGGCGAAAACACCCGCGTCATGCCCGCCGGGGATTATGGCCTCAACGTCCGCATCGGCAATGCCAGCGTGACCGACAAGCTAACTCTTGAAGCGGGGGAGGTGAAAACCCAGGACGTGATCGTCGCCTTGGGTCTTGCGGTGTTGGATACCTGGTACACCCCCGACATGATCATGGAAGAAACCGGGCAAGCCGTGGATATCTTCAAGGCGAAAAAGTCCTTGGATGGCAAGCGCGAAGATGTGACCGGCAGCTATGGTGCCGCACAGGAATTCAAACTGCCGCCCGGCGATTATGTCGCCACCGGCCGCAAGGAGCAGGCAACCGGCGAAGTTGAATTCACCGTCAAGGCCAATGCGCGAACCGATGTGAAGATTGTGCTCAATGCTGGCGTTCTGGCGATGGCCGCGCCCGGCGCCCGCACGATCGAGATTTTCGCGGCCAAGAAGGATATTCAAGGCAAGCGTAAATCCATCACCTCCTTCTATGGCGAGGAAGCGCAATCCACGATCACCGCCGGAGACTATATCGTTGAGGCAGAGCGTGACGGCGTGTTGAGCGAGATCCCGGCAACCGTCACAGCGGGGGAGCGAACGGAAGTGACCGTACCCTGAGATCTGACACAACCCTCCGCACTCAGGCGTTGGCGTTTCGCTCGGTTGCGTCGTGAAAACCGTTGATCGGCCGCAGATGACCGCGCTTGATACGGGTCTGTCTTTCGACAATCTCGTTGAATCATATCCAGTAATTCCTGAATGGAAACACTGGATATGCCTCGCTAAGATATTGACAAATACTGCAAAATCCCGCCCAGTTTGAATGGTGTGATTGGGCCCGTCCCGAAGGGTTGAAGCTGCCAAGCGAATATCATCCTTCGGAACAGGTTCTGCTATTTTGGGGTGAAGAATGGACATTCTGCTTTTGTGTGCGCTGCCGGTGCTGCTGCTCGGTGGTTTTCTTTTGAACAATTCCGACGATGATGATGATACGGCACCGGATGAAACGCCGAACGTCATCGACGGCACCGAAGATGCGGATTCGATCAATGGCACCGAGGGTGACGACCTGATAAACGGTTTTGCAGGGGATGACACCCTGTTCGGAATGGGTGGCCAGGATGAGATTTTCGGGGATTCCGGAAATGACCTGCTTGGAGGCAAGACGGGTGACGACACCATCTGGGGCGGTAGCGGCGACGACAAGTTGGGCGGCGACCATGACAATGATGAAATTCATGGCGACGGCGGGAATGACACTGTTTTGGCTGGGCGCGATGATGATCGCCTGTTCGGCGGCGGCGATGATGATACTGTGGTTGGCGGCAGCGGCAATGATATGCTTCATGGTGGCACAGGCGATGATCTCCTCAAAGGCGAACTTGGCAATGACACAATGAACGGCGGCTTCGGCAGCGACATCCTCCGTGATGTCAATGGCGCGGACAACCTTGCGGGTGATGCGGGCAATGACTTCATAATTGCCAGTAGCGGTCTGGCTGAACTGGCCGATCTCAATGGCGATAACCTTGATGGTGGCGCCGGCAATGACACGCTGATCGGTGATGCGGGCTTTGCGCAGGCCGCGGCCGACACCATGACCGGCGGCGAGGGTGCAGACCTGTTCTTGATTAACGCAGTCGATGGACCCGAAGGTGAACCGATCATCGACCCGGCAATAATCACCGATTTTTCGCCTGATGATATGCTGCAACTCCATATTCAGATGCGCGATTCTGATACGGAGATGAGCCTGACCCCGACCGAAGATGGAACCGGAACCGAGGTGCTGGTGAATGGCGTGACCTACGCGGTCCTGCAAGGCACGACCGAGGTTGATCCCCATCAGATCATCCTAAGTGCGGAATCCGACAATGGCGCGCATTACACCGGCACCGGCGGCGATGACAGTATCGTGACCGCAGGCGACAATGATTGGCTTCAAGGCTTTGGCGGGAACGACTATCTCAGCGCGGGCAGCTCTGGCTCCTCTACCTTGGAAGGTGGTGCAGGCGATGACACGATGAACGGCGGCATCGGTTCGGATTATTTCTATGGCGGGACTGGCAATGACCTGATTTCGGCCTCGGGTGAGCAGGACGTGGATGCGGGTGATATCGTCTTCGGCGGCTACGGCGATGACACGATTATCGCGGGCGGCAATGATCTTGTCACCGGCGGCGCAGGCGATGACCATTTCGCCCTGCGCGATGGTTTCGGCTTTGCTGAAATCACCGATTTTGAGCCGGGACATGATGTGATCGAGTTTTCCGCCTCAAATCTGACGCTGGATAGTCTGGCGGTGATGGACGGCGAGGCCGGGGCCGAAGTCTTCTACGGCGACCGTTTGATTGCGCAGTTGCAGGGTGTGCAGGCAAGTGCCGTCGAACTTGGGCGTGATATCGTTATTGCAGCTTGAGCTCTGCGCTTTGACAGACCCAGCCGCCTGATCTTGCTTGACGGCGGCTGGCGGCTGGCCTATCTCAACGCGGATGCGGGTGTAGCTCAATGGCAGAGCAGCAGCTTCCCAAGCTGAATACGAGGGTTCGATTCCCTTCACCCGCTCCAATCAAAACCATTATAAAGCATTGATTTACCGCAGTAATAATTCCGCGCGGTGCTTACCGTTGCCTCGTTCACAAAGCACGGTTTTGGACAGATAGACCCGATTCAGCCCACATTTGGACAACGAGTCCCGAAGAAAGTCCCGAAGCGGTTCTCACGCTGTTCTATACGGTGTTGGACCTGAAACCGGTTGGCAAACCATCGCCTTGCGCGAAACCCGCTCCCATGTTCTCTTTACGTTCACGCGTTCAAGATTGGGAATCATGCCAGCCGCTCGACCATCCGCAAACCCGTCCAGAAATCGCCGGATGTGCGATGCGGCATCTGACGGGCAACTGATTATGGTTCGATGCCGCCTGTGTCGTCGAAAAGCAAACTATTGGGCCAGTGATCTTGTTCAGGTCGTTGGCCGCGACCATCAGGTTCACGTCCCGCCGTTCCCTTGCTCTCGCTGCGGAACGACAGAATATGTCGATGTCCGCTGCACAGTTCCTTCAAGCGCAGAATTGAACGGCTTGACGGTACGCCGCCCGGTCAAGCAAGTTATTCGCTGGATCTGGCGAATGGAAAAGGCGTGAAGATGTGCAATCTATATTCCTCCACGACCGCACAGGAAGCGATGCGACAACTGTTTGACGTGCTGCCCGGCAACGATCATTTGGGCAACGCCGAGCCTTTGCCCGCGATCTGGCCCAAGTATGATGCACCGGTGGTGCGACTGGCCGAGGGTGCCGCGCGCGAGCTGGTGATGATGCATTGGGGGTTTTTGACCGCGCAGACATCCAAAAAGACCGGCAAGCCGATTTCTCCTGCCGCATGGAATAACGCGCGCGATGACAAGGTGGCAAGCAACGGCCTCTGGAAAGACAGCTTTGCAAAACGGCGCTGCCTTGTCCTGCGACCAGCTTTTGTGAGGCCAAGGGGCGCAGCCCGGCGATCTATTATTGGTTCGCCCTGATCGGCGATGACCCACGCCCGCCGTTTGCATTCGCGGGTCTGTGGCGCGGCGAGCAACACGGATTACCGGATGACGATGCGCAGCAGCTCACACACACAATCATCACGACCACGGCAAATGACATCGTGCGGCCAATCCATCCCACCCGTATGCCTGTGATCTTGCAGCCTCGCGACTATGAGGAATGGCTGACCGGCAGCCCCGAAGATGCGGAGCGTTTGATGCGGCCATTTCCGGACGATCAGATGGAGATCGTTCAACGTGGCGAGGGGCTGAAGGCGGATGAAGCCTAACCTTTTCCACCGGCCTTGTTGCAGCAGGAAAAGCCAAAAACTTCGGCACATCCGACACGATCCGGCCGATCTGAATGGGTGTGACAATGCGGTGATTTACATGGCTTTTTCCCATGCGGCCTCATATAGCGGTTCTCAAGCTT
>NZ_JAKDLJ010000491.1 GCF_030452865.1 Pseudorhodobacter sp. | reverse complement strand
TCGGGCGAGAGAAAACCACCGCCCAGCCCGAAGGCCTGCTGCGCGCGCATCAGCCACGCCTCGATCAGCGCCCGCGCCAGCATTATCAAGGCAAGCACCACATACATGATGCCGATTTTCTTATGATCGGGACTGGTCAACCAGTCCGACCAAAGCACACGCCACAACCTGTATTTCGTCAGCAGAACGACAAGGGCGAGGGCACCGGCAACGACCAGCAAGGCCGCGAAAGTGGCGATGCAACCGTTGATGATATTGGCTTTTGTAGGGTGTTGCAGCATGTCCCAGAACGGCATCGCCTTCAGGCTCAATCGTCCCAAGAGCAGGGTTGTGACGGGCGTGTCCAGGCTCATTGCCGTCCCTCCGGCGCCGGTCCTGTGGTTTTCCCAGCCTTCGGAATCGTAGCCCCCGCGGCGGCAAACGCTTCGGGCGGCAGGGTGACACTGCCTTGCATCGTGGCGGTCACCACCGCATCGAACAACCCGTCGCCCGCGATTTGGAAATACAGACTACCGCCCATCGACCTTGCGCCGGGCAAGGCTGCGATCAATTCCTGTCGGCTGCCGCGTTGCGAGACCAGCTTCAGGGTATCGGCATCCAGCGGCAGGCCGTGCGTGCGCGCATTGATGACCCACGCCTCAAAATCATCCGGCACCATCGCCTGCGCCTTGAATTTTTGTTGGTGAAAACCATCACCATTGTACATGGTGTTTTCGCCCAGAGAGGTTCCGGCCTTGTCAGCGCGAAGGTTAAGTTGCGAAACCATGCCACCCATTGCGTAAATCTGGCTGCCAAGTGCGGGAATGAACAGCGATTGCATCACCGTGGCGGAGGTGATTTTCATACTCACGGCGCGCCCCTCCGGTATGGCAAGTGTCCCGATGCTGGCGATCCCCTGATCGGGATAAATGAACAGCCATTTCCAATCATATCCGATTACTTGCACGCGCAGCGGTGTCTGATCCGAGGCGAGCGGTCTGTAGGGGTCAAGCCGCGCAGTATCTCGCCAGACGAAAAACGACAGCACGAGAACGATTGCAATCGGGCCGCTCCAGGACATGATCTCCAGAAATCGCGAATATTCCCATTTCGGCGTGTATTTCGGTCGTTCATTGCCATAGCGATAGCGCCACGCAAAGATAGGCAGCAGGAGAAAGATCGGACCGGCCACGAGCACGGCCATAATTCCCAGCACTTCGTAAAAGTGCCACCTTTGCACATCCGCGACCGGACCTTGCGGATCAAGAAAGGTCATATGAATGTTGCTGTCACAGGCCGAGAGCAGCAACACGGCACCGGAAACGAGAATCCAGAGAAACCGCCGCGACATTCGGGAAGGTTTGTTGGGACTGTCCAAGTTTTCCACCTACGCTCGTTCCCCGAACCTACACGTTCACACGCGTCCCCCGCGCAAACACTTCCTCTCTGGGAACGCTTGAAGCGCAGTTTTGGTTCCAGATCAGCCCCGTGTGCGCATTTCGATCATCATCAATGCAAGGCCCTTGTCGATACCAAAACACTTCGCTGAGAGCCAACCTGACGGGCTATCTCCGCAAAGTGACCGGTTGAAGGGACGCAGAAAGTGAGCGTTGCCTGAAACTTCCAGGTAAGTCGAAATCATTCATCGCCTCACAGCCGCATGTGCGGGGCACGCTTATCTTCTCGGCACGAATGGATACCCAGATGCGTCGCGTCAAAATCGAAACACATTAGATGCCGCCATACCAATCGTAAAAGCCTACGTCTTCCCAGTAGCCGCCTTTTCCACGCCCAATTCCGTCAAGACTGGCCACGGCTTCGATTTGCATGATGAACTTGGCATGTTTGTAGCCGAGCTGCCGTTCGACCCTCAATCTGATCGGCGCGCCATGTCCTGTCGGCAAGTCGCCGCCATTCATGCCATACGCCAAAATGGTCTGAGGATGGAATGCGTCTATCAGATCGATACTCTCATAATAGGGTGTTGGCGTCAGTCCGCCAAAACTGTCAGCACAATGAAAAACAATGTACCTCGCCTCTGGCCTCAACTGAACCTCATCAAGAATTACCTGCAGCGGCACGCCGGTCCAGCCGCCGATGGCACTCCATCCTTCGACGCAATCATGGCGGGTAATCTGGCTTCGGGCTGGCAGGGACTTCAGATCGGCCAGCGAATAGGCTTTGGGAGCCTTAACAATACCGCCAACCTGCAATTTCCAATTGGCGAAGCCTTCTGCGGCATGTCGATGATACTCCGGTGTGCTTGGATCGGTGTTGCCGTTGGTCCTGAAGTCCGGTGACCGGTCAGATTCGGCATATTCGCGCGCAAGGGCATTGGAACCGATCATCCGCTGC
>NZ_JAKDLJ010000490.1 GCF_030452865.1 Pseudorhodobacter sp. | reverse complement strand
CATAAGCACTACGAGGCCGCTATGAATGAGCAAACCGGCAAGAAGCAGGGTCTTAGCCGTTGCCACACCATAAGGCAGCGCCACAGCCGCCAGCAGAAAGATGCCAAGCGTCATCGCCGCCAAACCGGCGCGACCGGGCAAAACCGCCAGATCCTCCATCACCACAGCGGGGCGTTGCCAGCATTTGGCAACAAAGCCGATAGCCGCGAACAACCAGAGGACGCTGACGGCACCCAGCAGCAATTCCGCGATTGCGGGCGGATAGCCGATTACCGGCGCCCCACGTCGCAGTGCCAGACCAAGGCCGAAAAGCCCCATGATCACCGGGAAAACCGCAGGCGGCATACGTTGGAACAGGCGCAGTTTAACAGGTGGGAATTGCGGCGGCGGGAAAATGGGGGGGCGTTTCATCCGGGCTTCCTTGAAAGGTTTGCGCACAGGGTACAGCACTCTGCCCCGGATTGCCCAGCGACTGGTTGCCGCGATGGGATCAGGGCAGCACCAGACAGGTCGCGCCCCTTGGCACCGGTGCAGCCCCCGTGCCCAGCTTGAATCGCGCCAGTGCCGCACCGCGCTCGGTGTTCACCTCTCCCAGATCAAGCCGCACGACGCCGCGCGCGCGCAGCGCGAGTGCGGCTTGCCACAGGATCGGGCCATGCGCGAACCCGGCGCGGCCGATGTCACTCGTCCAACCCAGGTGATAGGTGGCGCAGTCACCATGGCACAGGAAAACCATGCCCGATTGCATGACACCGCGCCGTTTCCAGCCAATCACCAAACGCTCACCCGGCCAAACCTGCGCCATGCCGCCGGGCAGATTGCGATAGCCGCGCGTCTTGCGTTGCGCCGCCTCTGCCATGATCAGTTGCATCAGGTCACGCGGTGCGGTCAGCACTTCAGGCTGCACGCGGTCTTCGGCCCGCAGCAAACGGTTGCGCCACTTGCCGGAAAGACCGGTGCGCAAATCTTCAACCGGTTGGTCCAGCGCCCAGATCGCATGAAAGCGCGGGGTGATCAACGGGATCAGCCCCCAGCCGGACAGCCCGGTTTCAGGCGTTGCCACTGTCACCCCGCCATGCCGTGCCAGCCGACGCAACACCCGCCGCCTGTCGGTTTGCCCCAGATAGACCGGCCCTTGCGAAATCAACCGCAAATGTCGCCGTTGCAGGAGTTGCACGATCGCAACTTCGCGCCCGTCATCGAACACCTGCGCGTGCGCGACCTGCGCCCCCAGTGCAGCCATCGCCGCGCCGAATTCCCAACTTTGGCGCAACCGACAAGCGCCGCTTTGGCCAAGTCGCGCCTGCCAATCCACCGGAGTAAGCTGATTCCAAATCGTTTCCATGTCTTTGTTAAGACATCAGAAACCTTAATCTGTGATGAAGATGAGCGAGGGCTATACCGCCCGATGTGGAAGAAGGGCTCCATGATGAAACACATCCGCACGTCGCGCCTGACGCTTTGGGTGCCGACATTGATCGCAACCGCCCTCAGCTTGCTATTTTTGCTTGGCTTAACCGTATTGTGATCAGCGGTAGTAAAGCGATTTGTCATCATGGAACAGATGCACTTTGGACGGCGCAGCCCGTAAATGCACGGTTTTATGCCGCAGTCCGGGGCGAATCCCCCCAAGTTTGGCAACCACCTGCGCCGCCGCGCCCTGACGCTTGAAGTAAAGCAGGGTCACTTCGCCAAGCGCCTCCGTTATCGCCACCTCGCCCGAATAAAGCGCGTCGCCCTCCGTCTCGCCCAAATCCTCCGGGCGCACACCGATATTCACCTTCAGGCCCATATCCGCCGTCAGCGTCGGAACACAGGAGCGGGCGATCCCACCGCCATCCAGTTTCACCGTTGTCTCCGCACCGGTCTCTACCACCACACCGGGCAAAAGGTTCATCGCGGGGGAGCCGATGAATTGCGCAACAAACTCATTCTCTGGCCGCTCATAAAGATCAAGCGGGGTGCCAACCTGGCTGATCCCGCCGCCCGCCAGAACGACGATCCGGGTGGCCAGCGTCATCGCCTCCACCTGATCATGGGTGACATAGATCATCGTGCTTTCCGGCATCTGCTCCTTGAGCTGCGCAATCTCGATCCGGGTGGCGACACGCAAAGCAGCATCGAGGTTCGAAAGCGGCTCATCGAACAGATAAACCTTGGGATCGCGCACGATAGAACGGCCAATCGCGACACGCTGGCGTTGCCCGCCGGAAAGTGCCTTGGGCAAGCGATCAAGATAGGGCGTCAGTTGCAGGATTTTGGCAGCCTGGTCGACGGCAGTGGCAATCTCTGTCTTGGTCTTCTTCGCGATTTTCAGCGCGAACTCCATGTTTTGAC
>NZ_JAKDLJ010000489.1 GCF_030452865.1 Pseudorhodobacter sp. | reverse complement strand
CATCTGTTCAAAAATATCCTCCGGGGGTGAATTGGCCGTCAGGCCAAGAGGGGGCGGAACGCCCCCTGCCTGATTTCCCTAAGCGAAAACCCCCAAGTCTTGCGCCCCCCGGCGTCAGATGGTCTAATCCTGCGACAGCACCCGCCCCAGAAGAATCGAGCATGCAATGGCCAATGACCTTCTCTCTGTCATCCCTGAAACCTATGACGCCAACGACATCGAGGTGCTGGAAGGGCTGGAGCCTGTCCGCAAGCGCCCCGGCATGTATATCGGCGGCACCGATGAACGGGCCTTGCATCATCTGGTCGCCGAAGTCCTCGACAACTCAATGGATGAGGCGGTCGCGGGCCATGCCAACCGGATCGAGGTCGAACTCCACGCCGACCACTCCATCACCATCCGCGACAACGGCCGCGGCATCCCGGTCGATCCGCATCCGAAATTCCCCGGAAAATCCGCGCTGGAAGTTATCCTTTGCACTTTGCACGCAGGCGGAAAATTCTCCGGCAAGGCTTATGAGACCTCAGGCGGCTTGCACGGCGTTGGCGCCTCCGTTGTCAACGCGCTCTCCGATCACATGCGGGTGGAAGTCGCGCGCAACAAGGAACTCTACGTTCAGGAATTTTCGCGTGGCATCCCGCAAGGCCCGATTGCCAAAATTGGCGCGGCTCCGAACCGGCGCGGCACCTCCACCACTTTCCACCCGGACGCGCAAATCTTTGGCCATCTGCAATTCAAGCCGTCGCGGCTGATGAAAATGGTCCGTTCCAAGGCTTACCTCTTTTCGGGAGTGGAAATCCGTTGGAAATCGGCAGTTGCAGACGGTGACACCCCGATGGAGGCGATTTTCCATTTCCCCGGTGGCCTTGCCGATTACTTGGGCGAAAACCTGACCGGGGCCACCACTTACGCCGACCGCCCCTTCGCGGGCAAAGTCGGCTTTCAGGAAAAATTCGGCCAGCCGGGGTCGGTCGAATGGGCGATCAACTGGACCCCCTCGCGCGATGGCTTCATCCAGTCCTATACCAACACGGTGCCCACCCCCGAAGGCGGCACCCATGAGGCAGGCTTTTGGTCCGCGATCCTAAAAGGCATCCGCGCCTACGGCGATCTGGTGAAAAACCGCAAGGCCGAACTGATTTCGCGCGATGACATGATGACCGGCGGCTGCGCCCTGATCTCGGTTTTCATCCGGGAGCCGCAGTTTGTCGGCCAGACCAAGGACCGTTTGGCATCGGAGGACGCGGCAAAACTGGTCGAAGGTTCGGTGCGCGACCATTTCGACAACTGGCTGGCGGCGGATACGAAATCGGCGGGCGCAATCCTCGATTTTCTGGTGCTGCGCGCCGAGGAACGCCTGCGCCGCCGTCAGGAAAAGGAAACCGCCCGCAAAACGGCGACCAAAAAGCTGCGCTTGCCCGGCAAACTCACCGACTGCACCGCGAAAAACCGCGAAGGCACAGAGCTGTTTATTGTCGAAGGCGACTCCGCCGGCGGCTCTGCCAAAGGCGCGCGCAACCGCGAAAATCAGGCGCTTTTGCCGCTCAAAGGCAAGATTCTGAACGTGCTGGGGGCGGCGTCGAACAAGCTGCACGACAACTCCGAAATCCGCGATATCTGTGAGGCCTTGGGCGTGCAGATGGGCACCAAATTCAAGGTCGACGACCTGCGCTATGACAAGATCATCATCATGACCGATGCCGATGTTGACGGCGCGCATATCGCCAGCCTTTTGATGACGTTTTTCTTCACCCAAATGCGCCCGCTGATCGACCAGGGCCACCTCTATCTGGCCTGCCCGCCGCTCTACCGCCTGACCCAAGGCGCAAAACGGCTTTATGTGGCGGATGATGCCGAAAAAGAGCTGTGGCTGGCCAAGGGTTTGGGCGGTAAGGGTAAAATCGACGTGCAGCGATTCAAGGGTTTGGGCGAAATGGACGCCAAAGACCTGAAAGACACCACGATGAACCCCGAGTCTCGCAAACTGATCCGCGTCAGCATTGACGAGGATGAGCCGGGCGAAACCGCCGATCTGGTGGAGCGTTTGATGGGCAAAAAACCCGAGTTGCGGTTCCAATATATCCAAGAAAACGCGCAGTTTGTGGAGGAGTTAGATGTTTAGAGCGATCATTCTGACAGCAACCGTCCTAGCTGTCGCGCCCCGCGTGATTGCGCGGTGATTTGACAAAGAAGTGGGGGTGACTTGTGCCAGTTGTACATCGCCCGCATCGGTGTTCTGTTCCTCAAGGCTGGCTGCGGCAACTGCATGTTGTAGAGTGAGCGATGAACGCCATTGGCTCGTTCGCGGCCTCCGCGGTCCGGTGGCCGACTGCATTCA
>NZ_JAKDLJ010000488.1 GCF_030452865.1 Pseudorhodobacter sp. | reverse complement strand
CCCCCCGTTGAACAACAGGTAGAGTGCTGTGGTATCACCGGCAGCATCCGCCGCCTCGCATCTGATCCGGCTCAATAAAACCGATGGCGGCATCATCCTTTCGGCCAGCCATAACCCCGGCGGGATTGATGAGGATTTCGGCATCAAGTTCAATATGCCCAATGGCGGCCCGGCACCGGAAAGTGCTACCGAGGCGATGTTTGCCGCGACAAAGACGATGACCTCCTACACCACGATGGACAGCGCTGAAATTGATCTTGGCCGCGTCGGCAGCAGCCAGCTTGGCGAGATGGAGGTGCAAATTGTTGATCCGGTGGTCGATTACGCCGCGCTGATGGAAACGCTGTTCGATTTCGCGGCGATCAAGGCACGCTTTGCCGATGGGTTTTCGATGCGGTTTGATGCGATGTGTGCAGTGACCGGCCCTTATGCGGTTGAGATTTTGGAAAACCGGTTGGCGGCGGCGAAAGGCACCGTAACCCATGGTACGCCCTTGCCCGACTTCGGCGGCATGCACCCTGACCCGAACCCGACTTGGGCGCATGGGTTAATGACGGAGATGATGGGCGATAATGCGCCCGATTTCGGGGCGGCATCGGATGGTGATGGCGACCGCAACATGGTGCTGGGGCGCGGAATTTATGTCTCGCCTTCGGACAGTCTGGCGGTGCTTGCAGCCAATGCGCATCTCGCGCCGGGTTACGCGGACGGGTTGAAAGGGGTGGCGCGGTCGATGCCGACCTCTGCCGCTGTGGACCGGGTGGCCAAAGCGATGGGCCTGCCGCATTTTGAGACGCCGACGGGCTGGAAATTCTTTGGCAATCTTCTGGATGCGGGCAAAGTGACACTTTGCGGCGAGGAAAGTTTCGGCACCGGGTCCGACCATGTGCGCGAAAAGGACGGGCTTTGGGCGGTGTTGCTCTGGCTGAACATTCTGGCGGAGCGAGGGCAATCGGTGGCCGAAGTGATGGCCGATCATTGGGCGAAATTCGGGCGCAACTACTACAGCCGCCATGATTTTGAGGCGATTGACAGCGCCAAGGCGGAGGCGCTGATGATGGCCTTGCGCAAACGTCTTTCATCGCTGCCGGGAACCAAGACCGAAGGCATGACCATCGGAGCGGCGGATGATTTCGCCTATACCGACCCCGTTGACGGTTCCGTCAGCCAGCATCAGGGCATCCGCATCATTTTTGACGATGGCAGCCGCATCGTTTACCGTTTGTCGGGCACTGGAACTGAAGGCGCCACGCTGCGGGTCTATCTGGAACACTACCGGCCCGGACCGAAAGGCCTGGACCATGATCCGCAAGCGGCCTTGGCTCCGATCATCGCTGCCGCGCATAGCATTGCGGCGATCAAGGACCATACCGGGAGGGTGAAGCCGGATGTCATCACCTGAGGGTGGGGCGTGAACGGACATTCAACTGTCGCCAAAAGCTGCGACATTTTGTGGCAATCACCCTTTAATCCATCCCAAGGGGGCGCGAAAAAGCCCCGGTTGGGGAGGATACCGAATGAGTGACGTAAAAGCTGCGCGCAGCGGCAGGCAAGCCCGCCAAGCGCAACGCGCCACCCGAGGCGGTGGCATCGGGCGGCCCTATATTCTGCGCAATATCCCCTGCTATGACGTGCTTTCCGAAGAAAACTTGCTAAAGATCGAAGCTGCCGCTGATCGTATTTTGGCCGAGGTCGGGATTGAATTTCGCGATGACCCGGTGGCGATCGAGCATTGGAAGCGCGCCGGGGCGGATGTGCAGGGCTTGTTGGTCAAGTTCCAACCCGGCCTGTTGCGTGAGATCCTGAAATCCGCACCTGCGCAATTCACACAGCACGCCCGCAACCCCGCCAATTCAGTGGAAATCGGCGGTAAATCGGTGGTGTTCGCGCCGGCCTATGGCTCCCCCTTCGTGATGGACCTCGATAAGGGGCGACGTTTCGGGACCATTGAGGATTTTCGGAATTTCATCAAACTGGCGCAATCCTCACCCAATTTTCACCATTCCGGCGGCACGATTTGTGAGCCGACAGATATCGCGGTGAACAAGCGGCATCTGGATATGGTGCTGGCGCATCTGACACTTTCGGATCGGCCGTTCATGGGGTCGGTCACGTCGGAGGAACGCGCCGAGGACAGTATCGAGATGGCACGCATCGCCTTTGGCCGCGATTTCGTCGATCAGAACTGCGTCATTATGGGCAATGTCAACGTCAACTCGCCACTGGTTTGGGATGGCACCATGACCAATTCCTTGCGCGCCTATGCCCGCGCCAATCAATGTGCGGTGGTGCTGCCGTTCATCCTCGGCGGCGCGATGGGACCGGTGACCAACGCCGGGGCGATTG
>NZ_JAKDLJ010000487.1 GCF_030452865.1 Pseudorhodobacter sp. | reverse complement strand
CAGCGCTGGCGAAGCCAACATCAACGCTGCCAGAGCCGTGGACCCGCCAATACTACGAATAGCTTTGAACTTCATGCTTATCCCTCCCAAAGTGACAATTTCTATATTAAGTATTCTATAGAATATGCGTTTGTGCAACAACTTTGTGCTTCCTTTCTAATTGTCCTAAGAAATATGTGAAAGCTGATGGCGCCCTCGGCGGCATTTCATTGCTGTATAGGTTGACCCTCATAAGCCAGCCATTGGCAATGGTTCTCACGGACAGGTCTCCGTAGCAATGAAGTGTTTGAGTGTTGCGCGATGAACGAAAGCAGTTGAGTCCTGAAGCTCGTGGACCATTTTTGACAGATTCGTTGTTGGGCGCCCATGAAACTGAAAGACACGCCCCGCAAAGCCAATGCAGACGATGAAGGACTGGCACAAGTCACACCCCCACATGTTCGTCAAAACACCGCGCAATCATGCGGGACGCGACATACAAGGGTAGCCCCGTTAGATCGAGTAGCTGGCTTTTCTTGATGTGACTTATCGCCGATTATATTCAGACCAAGCTACGCAACTCAGGTGGGTTACGGCGGTTTCGCCCTCCAGCAACCAAAATCACCAACCTTTCCAAATGGTTATACTCCGACAAAACACTGTGTATGGCCCGCGCAAAAACGAGTCAACGCTGAGTCAACGTTTGAAGAGCCGCTCTGAAATCCAAGGGGAATTTTTGCGTTTTGGGAAAAGACGGAGCCTACCTGCAAGATGAAGCGACAAGCGGCTAAACGGCATCGTGTATTGCAGGTTTCACCTGTAGATCCTATGTTTCCGTCAACTTGTTACCGACGGATCCAATGACGCGTTGTTTCATCTCTTTCCTGCTTTTGATTGCCGTCGCGCTATTCGGCGTCCTACCTCCACACGCCGCAATGTCTGCGCAATCGCAGACGACGCTGGAGCCGTGTCACGATGAGCAAGTCGTCATGAGTGAACGCTCTGGGCCCATAAAGCACTGCGGCACCTCTGAGCATTCGATGTCCAGCGCTTGCGCGACCGCCTGTCTCGGATCAATTGCGGCCTTGTTTCCATTTTCTGACCCGGCCCCGATGATTTTTCGGTCAGTAGCGCATCAGACAGCAATATCCCTTGTTTTGCACGGGCGTCTGATTGAGACCGCTGATAGGCCTCCCAAATTCATCTGAACGGTTGACGAGCGGAACCCGATAGGGGTCCAGACCGATGCACTCCCATTCGGGAGTATGATGGATTTTTTACGATGAGACATGACCTGACACGCCGCGGCTTTCTGGCCGCATCCGCAGCTATGGCTGCGACCACCGCCTTGCCGCGCGGCGCATTTGCGCAACCCAAACCGCTTTCCCTGACCGCTGCGACGCGGGTGATTGAGGTGGATGGTCGTGCCGCGACCGTCATGGGGCTGACCAATGGATCGGGTAAGCAGGGGCTGATCCTTGATCCCGGTCAGAGGTTCCGCGTGGATCTGACTAATGCTCTGGAGGAGGAAACGATCATCCACTGGCATGGCCAGATCCCGCCCAACGTACAGGACGGTGTGCCGAACCTGCCGATGCCGCTTCTGAAGCCGGGTGAGACGCGCAGCTATGACTATGCCGCCATGCCCGGCACCTTTTGGATGCATAGCCATGTTCCAGTTCAGGAGATGAGCCTGCTCGCCGCCCCCCTGATCGTGCGACGACCTGAGGAGTTGACGTCGGACCGTCAGGAAGTCGTGATGTTCTTACATGACTTCTCATTCCGACCTGCTGCTGAGGTGCTGGCAGAGATCACAGAAGGGGCAGCGCATCACGACATGGGCAATATGGATGCTCCTGCGAAGAGTGCGGATGGCATGTCTGGCATGGACCATTCCGGCATGGCTATGGGTGGCATGATGTCGGGCGGCGGCGGGCATATGGGGATGAGCGGTATGCCCATGGCGGGCATGACCATGGGCGAGATGGATCTGAACGACTTTGACTTCGATGCCTATCTCGCCAATGATCGCACGTTATCCGACCCTGAGGTGATCGCAGTTGAGCGGAAGGGCCGCATCCTGCTGCGGGTGATCAATGCCGCCGCCGCAACAATCTTCTGGATCGACACTGGCGGCGTGCCTGCGCGTCTCGTGGCGGTGGACGGCCACGCGGTCGAGCCGATGGCGGGAACGCGGTTTGGCCTTGCCATGGCCCAGCGGCTTGATCTCGAAATCGACTTGCCGGAGTCTGGAGCCTTTCCGATCCTCGCCCTGCGCGAAGGTGCGCGCGAACGTACGGGGTTAATCCTTGCCACGACAGGTGCAGAGGTGCGCCGGATTGATGATCTGGGGAAGGTTGAGAGTGGTGCGTTCGATATTGAT
>NZ_JAKDLJ010000089.1 GCF_030452865.1 Pseudorhodobacter sp. | reverse complement strand
ATGCGATTGAATCGAGAGGGAGATCACCATGCGACTGTTTTATTCGGGCACATCGCCATATGTTCGCAAAATTCTGGTTCTGCTGGCAGAAGCGGGTCATTCCGACGCGGTAGAACTGGTGGCAGCCAGTGGGACGCCGGTTGATACCGGTACACAACCGCTCGCGCATAATCCGCTGGGCAAGATCCCGGCACTGGAGCGCAAGGATGGCCCGGCACTTTACGACAGCCGTGTCATTACCCGCTATCTGGATGCTGAGTTCAAGACGGGACTATACCCCGACGGGAACCGTTTGTGGGATACGCTGGTGCTGGAGGCGACGGCGGACGGCATGTTGGATGCTGCGATCCTGATGGTCTATGAAACACGGGTGAGGCCGGAGGACAAACGGTTTGATCCATGGGTGGAGGGGCAATGGGGCAAGGTTGACCGGGCACTGGATGCCCTGGAAGCGCGCTGGATGAGCCATCTGCACGGACCTTTGGACATGGGACAAATCGCGGTGGGTTGTGCATTGGAATATCTGGATTTCCGACATGCCGCCCGCAACTGGCGGACGACGCGGCCTCAACTTTCGGCTTGGGCAAATGCTTTCTCGGCGCGCGACAGCATGATCCAGACCCAGCCGCCAAAGTGACCGGATGAGCCTGCCGTTTTCCAGCTTTCTTCTGGTATGGTCGATTGTTGCGTTGAACACGATGACGCCGGGGCCGAATGTTGTGAACACCATTGCGACGGCGATGTCGGCCGGGCGGCGCGCGGGGCTAGGTGCTGCCGCCGGCGTGGGGATCGGTGTGGCGCTGTGGTGCCTTGCCTCGACCTTGGGCTTTGCGGAAGTTTTTGCTGCGGTGCCTCGCGCGGAATTCGCGATGCAATGCGTGGCGACGGCATTGCTTGGCTGGTTGGCGCTGCGTGCCTTGCGACTGGCCTGGGCAGGCCTTCACGGCGCAAGGCGCGGTTTGCCGCAAGCCCCGGCGCAGTTGAGTTACCGTCGCGCGCTGGGACGGGCGATCCTGATCAGCGCGGCAAACCCCAAGGTGCTGACAACATGGTTGTCCATCGTGACGCTGTTCCCGGTTGCCAGCGCAAGGTCCGCCGATATCGCGGTATTGGCATTGGGGTCAGCCTTGATCGGGCTGTCGTTCCACAGCCTTTACGCCACAGTCTTTTCCAGCGGACCTGCGGCGCGATTCTATTTGCGGGCAGGATGGGTGATTTATCTGGTCGCGGGGGCGTTCTTTGCCATTCTTTCGGCAGCAATGCTGACACGGTTGCTTCGTGGCTGATTCTGTGGTGTTTCTAAGGAGCGCAGTATGAAAATGGACTTTCCTTCGCAATTCTTTGGCATAAGATGTTGCATTTCCACCCCATCGGCCCCATCTGCGCCCGTTTGTCCGCTGGACGCGGCAGGTTTCCGCCGCTAAATACCCGAACTACAAGGCTGCGGATCACTGCGGCTCCGTTATGACATCGGCTGCATCAAGCAGCCTTCGGAAGGGAGAATTTTCGTGTCCCAAGCAGAAGATCACGCAGGCAGCCGCAGGGACTTCCTGTATTATGCCACGGCAGGGGCGGGCGCGGTTGCCACCGGCGCTGCGGTTTGGCCTTTGGTCAACCAGATGAACCCCACGGCGGATGTGCAGGCGATGTCCTCCATTCATGTTGATGTATCGGCGGTGGAGATGGGAACCCAGTTGACCGTCCTGTATCTTGGCAAGCCGGTCTTCATCCGTCGCCGCACCCCGAAAGAGATTGAGGAAGGCCGCGCTGTCAAACTGTCTGATCTGATCGACCAGAATGCCGAAAACCCGAATCTTCCGGCAGGGTCGGAGGCGATTGACCAGAACCGCACCATGGATGAGGCAGGCGAATGGCTGGTGATGATCGGCGTTTGCACCCATCTGGGTTGCGTCCCGATCGGGAACAACTCGGGTGATTTCGACGGCTGGTTCTGCCCGTGCCACGGGTCGCATTACGATACGGCGGGCCGTATCCGCAAAGGACCCGCGCCGCAGAACCTGCATATCCCGGTGACAGCGTTCACCGATGAAACAACCATCAAGCTCGGGTAAGGACATATCATGGCCGGAATACCGCACGACCATTACGAGCCCAAGACGGGCGCCGAAAAATGGCTTCACTCGCGCCTGCCGATTGTCGGGTTGCTTTATGACACTCTGATGATCCCCACACCCAAGAACCTGAACTGGATGTGGATTTGGGGCATTGTCCTGACCTTCTGTCTGGTGCTGCAAATCGCCACGGGCGTCGTTCTCGCGATGCATTACACGCCGCATGTCAGCATGGCCTTCGCGAGTGTCGAGCATATCATGCGCGATGTGAATGGCGGCTATATGCTGCGCTACCTGCACGCAAACGGGGCGTCACTGTTCTTTATGGCGGTGTACCTGCACATCTTCCGGGGCCTTTACTACGGATCTTACAAAGCCCCGCGTGAGATCACATGGATCATCGGCATGTTGATCTATCTGTGCATGATGGGTACGGCGTTCATGGGCTATGTTCTGCCTTGGGGTCAGATGTCCTTCTGGGGTGCGACGGTGATCACCGGCCTGTTCGGCGCCATTCCGGGCATTGGCCAGTCAATCCAGACCTGGCTTTTGGGTGGTCCCGCGGTTGACAACGCCACGCTGAACCGCTTTTTCAGCCTGCATTACCTGCTGCCCTTCGTCATTGCCGCTTTGGTCGCGATCCATATCTGGGCCTTCCATACCACCGGCAACAACAACCCCACCGGTGTTGAGGTTCGCCGCACGTCGAAAGCCGAAGCCGAGAAAGACACCCTGCCGTTCTGGCCCTATTTCGTGCTGAAAGATCTGTTCGCGCTGGCCGTGATCCTGGTCGTGTTCTTTGCGATTGTCGGCTTCATGCCAAACTTCCTTGGTCACCCTGACAATTATATCGAGGCGAACCCAATGGCGACGCCCGCGCATATCGTGCCGGAATGGTATTTCCTGCCGTTCTACGCGATCTTGCGCGCCTTCACCGCCGATGTCTGGGTCGTACAACTGGCGCATTTCGTGAGCTTCGGCATTGTTGACGCCAAGTTCTTTGGTGTGTTGGCGATGTTCGGCGCGATTGCCGTGTTGGCACTGGTGCCGTGGCTTGATACGTCGTCGGTGCGGTCGGGCCGTTACCGTCCGATGTTCAAGGCGTGGTTCATCCTGCTGTGCATCGACTTTGTGGTGTTGATGTGGGTGGGTGCGCGCCCGCCGGAGTTCCCGTATGACTGGATCTCGCTGATCGCATCGGCTTACTGGTTCGCCTATTTCCTCGTCATCATGCCGATCCTTGGTGTGATCGAAAAGCCGCTGGCGCCGCCCGCGACGATTGAGGCTGACTTCAAATCGCATTACGCCGATCCGGCCGAGTGAGAGAAAAGGAACTGATGAAGATGTTTCGTAAAATCGCAATCAGCGCCGTTTCTGCCCTTGTGATCGGGACGGGCGCGGCCATGGCCGCCGGCGACGAAGGCCATGTGCATGACGTTGCCTTCAGCTTTGAAGGTCCGTTCGGCACCTATGATGAACACCAATTGCAGCGTGGCTTGCAGGTGTTCACCGAGGTTTGCTCTGCTTGTCACGGCATGAAATTCGTACCGATCCGCAGCCTGTCGGATGAGGGCGGTCCGCATATCCCGGAGGATCAGATTCGCGCTTATGCGGCAGATTTTCTTGTGGCGGATGAGGCGTCAAACCCGCAGCTTTTCGATGCTGCAAACGACTCGTATCGCGCGCTGAAATCAACCGACAACTTCCCGGCCAACCACAGCGCCAACGCCCCGGACCTGAGCCTGATGGCCAAGGCGCGTGCCGGATTCCACGGACCCGCCGGAACCGGGATCAACCAGTTGATCCATGGCATTGGTGGCCCGGAATATATTGTCTCGATCCTGACCGGCTATACCGGGCAGGAGAAAGAGGAAGCCGGAACCACCTTTTACGAAAACACCGCTTTTCCGGGCGGGTGGATCGCAATGGCACCACCGTTGGAAGACGGGCGGGTAGATTATCAGGACGGGCATGACAACAGCCTGCACCATCTGGCCGAAGACACTGCGGCGTTCCTGATGTGGGCGGCGGAGCCGAAGATGATGGCGCGCAAGCAGGCTGGCCTTACCGCTGTTCTGTTCCTGACGCTTTTGTCGGTGCTGCTGTATCTGACCAACAAGAAGGTCTGGTCCGCAGTCAAAGGACCGCGCAAAGAACACTAAGCTCACGGCAGAGATGCCGCATTGCTCAAAGCCCCGCCGATCCGGCGGGGCTTTTTGCTGTTTGGCTCTTGCCCCTGCCGCCCGAGCCGCTATCATTGTCCGTACCTCGGGGTGCCCTGTGTTGGGCTGAGATCTGGCAAAAGCCAAAGACCCGTTGAACCTGAACCGGTTAGGACCGGCGGAGGGAAGGTGAATGGAATGATCCATCCCCATACCCGCCCGTCGCATATGGAGAGATGAGATGACCAAATCCCCCCTTGCGCTGGCTATTTGCACAGCAGTTTTGGCAACAGCAGCCATGGCTCAAACAGATAAACCCGTTTTGAATGTGTTGACCTATGACAGCTTTACGTCCGAATGGGGTCCCGGCCCATTGGTTGAAAAAACGTTTGAGGCGCAATGCGGTTGCGATCTGGTGTTTTCTGCCGTGGGCGATGGGGCGGAATTGTTGGCCCGTTTGCAGTTGGAGGGCAAGAATTCGACCGCCTCGGTGGTGCTTGGTCTTGATAGCAACCTGATCACCCTCGCCGCTGCGACGGGGTTGTTTACGCCGCATGGTCAAAACACCGCGAATGACCTGCCTGTCCCCTTCGCGGACCCGCTTTTCCTGCCTTATGACTGGGGCTGGTTCGCCGTTGTGTATGACAAGACCAAACTGCCGAACGCGCCCGACAGCTTTGAGGCTCTGGCCGCCTCTGACCTGAAGATCGTGATTCAAGACCCGCGTTCGTCTACGCCCGGCCTTGGCCTGCTCTTGTGGGTCAAGGCGGCCTATGGCGACCGCGCGCCGGAAATCTGGTCAGCACTTGCCGACAATATCCTGACTGTCACCCCCGGCTGGACGGAAGCCTACGGCATGTTCACCGCAGGCGAGGCGGATATGGTGCTGTCCTATACCACCTCTCCCGCCTATCATCTGATTGCAGAAGGCGATGACAGCAAAGCCGCCGCAGCCTTCACCGAAGGGCATTATCTGCAAGTTGAAGTCGCAGGCAAACTCTCCAATGCGCCGCAGCCGGAGCTTGCCGATCAGTTTCTTATGTTCGTGGGGTCGGACGCGTTTCAATCCATCATCCCGACAACGAATTGGATGTATCCGGCGCATCATCTGGCGGCTGGTTTGCCCAAAGGGTTTCAGCAGATGATAACGCCGAAAAAATCCCTGCTGATGACCCCAGATGAGGCTGCTACCGCCCGCAAACCGGCGTTGGACGAATGGCTGACCGCGCTCTCTCGTTGACGGCGGCGGGGTTGGCAGTGGGCATTGGCCTGCTGCTGCTGGCCCCGTTGGCAGCACTTGGTTTGGGCTTGCAAGGCTTTTCGCTGGCCCCGGCAGAGCTTGCGGCGCTGCGCTTCACGCTTTGGCAAGCGGTGCTGTCTGCAGGGCTGTCAGTCGCATTGGCGATTCCAGTCGCACGCGCCTTGGCACGGCGGCGATTCCGGGGGCGCGATCTGCTGATCTCTACCCTTGGAGCGCCGTTCATCTTGCCAGTGATCGTTGCTGTGCTGGGTCTGCTGGCGGTGTTCGGGCGAGCAGGTTGGGTCAACCAGACCCTGACAGGGCTGGGCCTGTCGCCCGTGTCGATTTATGGCCTGCAAGGGGTGGTTTTGGCGCATGTGTTTTTCAACATGCCGCTGGCGGTGCGCATGATCCTGCATGGCTGGCAGGCGATACCGGCGGAACGCTTCCGACTTGCGGCGAGCCTTGGGTTCTCACCTGCCGACACGATGCGCCACATTGAACGCCCGATGCTGCGCGCGGTTTTGCCCGGCGTGGCGCTGGTGATTTTTGTGATCTGTCTGACCAGCTTTGCCGTGGCTTTGACGCTGGGCGGGGGGCCAAAGGCGACGACGGTGGAACTGGCGATCTATCAGGCGTTGCGGTTTGATTTTGATCTGGCAGGGGCAGCACGGTTGGCGCTGGTGCAATTCGCGCTGTGTACTGCGGCCTATGCGGTGGCAACAAGGCTTGCATTACCAACCGGATTTGGCGCGGGGCAGGGCAGGGCAGGCGGACCACCGGCACCAAAGGGTTGGCCTCTGCGCCTGGATGTTCTGGTCATAATCTTCGCGGCGATGTTCCTCGCGCTGCCGATCCTCGCCGTTGTGTTGGACGGCTTGCCCGGAATGTTGGACTTGCCGCCGCAGGTTTGGCAGGCGGCTGCCCGGTCGTTGATCATCGCGCTCGCCTCTACCGCGATCAGCCTTGGGGTCGCGTTGACCCTTGCACTTGCCGCGGCGCGGGGCCGGAATTGGCCCGGTTTTGCGGCCAGCCTGCCGCTTGCCGCCTCCAGCCTTGTGCTCGGGACCGGGCTGTTCCTGATCCTGCAACCGTATTTTCGGCCTGCGAGCCTTGCATTGCCAGTGACAATGGCGATCAACGCAGCCCTTTCCCTGCCCTTCGCCTTTCGCATTCTTGCACCAGAGGCGCGCAGCCTGTTCGATGACTACAATCGGCTGACGTCATCCCTGGGGATAACCGGTTTTGCACGCTTGCGCTTTGTGGTGCTGCCGCGCCTTTCCCGGCCCTTGGGGTTTGCTGCAGGGCTCGTGGCCGCCTTGTCGATGGGTGATCTGGGCGTGATTGCCCTGTTCGCGGGGGAAGGAGAAGCGACCTTGCCGCTGTTGGTACAACGTCTGATGGGGGCTTACCGGATACAGACTGCGGCGAGTGCGGCGCTGCTGCTGGTCAGCCTGTCTTTTGCGCTGTTCTGGGGCTTTGACCAATGGGGCCGCCGCCATGCTTCAGCTTGACCGGGTGCAGGCGAGATTTGACGACTTCACCCTTGCCGCCGATTGGCAGGTGCCAAAGGGTGCGCGGGTGGCGGTGATAGGGCCGTCGGGCGCGGGCAAATCCACCTTGCTGTCGTTGATAGGCGGGTTCCTGATGCCTGATCAGGGCCGCGTGCTGTGGCAGGGGCGCGATCTGACGCGCGAAGACCCCGGTGCCCGCCCGATGACCACGTTGTTTCAGGATCAAAACCTATTCCCGCATCTGACGATCGCGCAAAATCTTGGCTTGGGCATTTCGCCTTCCCTGCGATTGACTGCTGCCGATTACGACCGGATAGAGGCGGCGCTTGCGCACACGGGCCTTGCGGGTTTTGGGACGCGCAAGCCTGCGCAGCTTTCCGGCGGACAACAAAGCCGTGCCGCCCTTGCGCGCGCGTTGTTGCGTGACAAGCCGATCCTGCTGCTGGATGAGCCGTTTGCCGCCCTCGGCCCCGCTCTGAAGCGCGAAATGCTGGGTCTTGTCACCCTGCTTGCCGATGAAACCGGCGCCACGGTTCTGATGGTCACGCATGACCCGGCGGAAGCGCGCACCTTTGCGCCGCTGACCTGCCTTGTAGAAGGCGGCATTGCCCATGCCCCGCAGGCCACGGCGGCGCTGCTGGACAACCCACCTCCGGCACTTGCCGACTATCTGGGTTAGCGGCTTCAGCCATACTTGGCGCGACACATGATCTGGCGTATGCAAAGCCTATCCACGCTATGCGACGAAGGAGACGGGCATGACACCAATTGCAACCTATCCGGGGCTCTCCGGTGCTTCGGTGTTCATTACTGGTGGTGGGTCGGGAATCGGTGCCGCACTGACCGAGGCGTTCTTGCGCCAAGGCGCAAAGCTTGCCTTTGTCCAGCGGTCTGATGCCAGCGATTTTGTGGAGGAGATGGCGCAGACAACTGGCCATCGCCCGTTGTTCATTGCCTGTGATGTGACCGATGTTGCTGCCCTGCGCGCCGCAATTGCGCAGGCCAGCGCCGCACATGGCCCGGTTACAACGCTGGTCAACAATGCCGCGAATGATCTGCGTCATACCACAGTAGAGGTGACAGAAGACTTCTATACCGCGATGCTGGATATCAACTTCAAAGCCTATTTCTTTGCCGCCCAAGCGGTTGTCACGGGGATGAAAGCGGCTGGCGGCGGGTCGATCATCAATTTCTCCTCCATCAGCTATATGATGGGGAATGCCGGGTATCCACTGTACACTGCCGCCAATTCCGCGATCAACGGATTGACCCGCAGCCTCGCACGGGAATTCGGGCCGGACCGCATCCGCGTCAATGCGATTGCCCCCGGCTGGGTGTTGACGCAAAAGCAGAAGGACAAGTGGGTCACGCCCGACGGCCTGGCTGCGCATCTGGCCCTGCAATGTCTGAAGGATACGCTCGCGCCGGAGGATATCTGCGGTGGGGTACTGTTTCTTGCCTCGGAGGCGTCGCGCATGATGACGGGGCAGGCGCTGGTGATTGATGGCGGGGTCGTGGTGACCGGATGACGGCAGCGAGTTCAGTGTCAGTCGAATGGATCGCGGCTGATTGGGGCACCAGTCATCTGCGGGTGACAGCGATGGCGGCGGCAGGCCCGGTTGCAACCGCGGCAAGTGCCGATGGCATGGGCAGGCTGCATCCAGAGGAGTTTGAACCCGCGCTGTTGCGCCTGATCGCGCCGTGGCTGACGGCGGGTGTTACCCCGGTGATTGCCTGTGGCATGGTCGGCGCGCGGCAAGGCTGGGTGGAGGCATCCTATCGCGCTGTGCCTTGTACCCCGGCGGCAATGGATATGCTGACGCGCGCGCCAACGCAGGACAAGCGGATTACCGTGCATATTACACCGGGCCTGAGCCAGATCCGGCCCGCCGATGTGATGCGCGGTGAGGAAACGCAGGTCGCTGGGGCGCTTGTGCTGAACCCCGATTATGACGGCGTGATCTGTTTGCCCGGCACCCATTCGAAATGGGTGCATGTCAGCGCGGGAGAGGTTGTCAGCTTTCAAACCTGCATGACCGGGGAGTTGTTCTCGCTGTTGTCGCAGCAATCGGTTTTGCGCCACGGTATCGCCGCGACGGGTTTTGCGCCGGAACCGTTTGATGCGGCGCTGTCCGACGCGCTGTCGCGGCCTGAAAAGCTGGCGGCGTACCTGTTTTCGTTGCGCGCCGAAGGGTTGCTTGCCGATTTGCCGCCCATTGCTGCCCGTAGCAGGTTGTCGGGCTTGTTGATCGGAATTGAACTCGCGGCGACGAAACCCTACTGGTTGGGTCAGCGGGTGACCTTGATCGGGGAGGCGGCGTTGTGCGGCTTTTATGCCCGCGCGTTGGCGAGCCAAGGCGTTTCAGTTGATTTGCTGCCTGCGGGGGATGCCACACTTGCCGGGCTGTCGAAATTGCGTGGAGTCCTGTGATACCAAAGGGTAACATGCTGAAACTCCGGTCGTATCAGCGACCGGCATTGCCCCCGCACAATTCAGCGATTGACCTTCGCGCCACCCCGGCGCAAATCTTGCCGCTGCGACAGCACCGGAGTCTGCGATGACCAAATCCAACCTGTTTACCCCTGTTCTGATTGCCGGTTGTGCGATTTTGCTGCTGAACTTTGCAATCCGGGCAAGTTTTGGCGTGTTCCAGATCCCGATTGCGACGGAATTTGGTTGGATGCGGGCCGATTTTTCGATGGCAATCGCGATCCAGAATCTCGCATGGGGCATCGGCCAGCCGATTTTCAGCGCGATTGCCGAACGCTTTGGCGACCGTCGCGCGATCATTCTGGGGGCGCTGCTCTATGCGGCGGGGCTGGTGCTGTCGTCGATGGCGGTGACGCCGGGGCAGCATTGGGTGCTGGAAATTTTGGTCGGCTTTGGCATCGCGGGCACTGGGTTCGGGGTGATCCTTGCAATTGTCGGGCGCGCCACCTCGGATGAAAACCGCAGCCTGTCCTTGGGGATTGCGACGGCGGCTGGCTCTGCCGGTCAGGTTTTTGGCGCACCGCTGGCGGAGTGGTTGTTGCAAAGCCATAGCTGGCAGGTGGTGTTCGTGATTTTTGCGGCGATCATCCTGTGCTCGCTTTTCGCGCTGCCGTTCCTGCGCGCGCCGATTACGGCGAGCAAGGCAGAGTTGCAGGAAAGCCTTGGCACCGTATTGCTGCGCACGTTCAAAGACCCGAGTTATACCATGATTTTTCTCGGGTTCTTTTCCTGTGGCTATCAACTGGGCTTCATCACCGCGCATTTCCCGGCCTTTGTGACCGAGATGTGTGGCGCGATTGACCCGAGCAGTTATCTGGCAGCGATCGGAGTGACTTCGACCTCGATCCTTGGCGCGATCGCGATTTCGGTGATCGGTATGGCCAATATCGGCGGCGCGATTTTCGCAGGCTGGCTGGGCAAGCGTTACAGCAAGAAATACCTGTTGGCGGCGGTTTATGCCGCGCGAACGGTGGCAGCGTCGGCGTTCATTCTGTTGCCGATGACACCGGGTTCGGTGTTGCTGTTTTCACTGGTGATGGGATCGCTGTGGCTGGCAACGGTGCCGCTGACCTCTGGGCTTGTCGCGCAGCTTTACGGCCTGCGCTATATGGGCACGCTTTACGGCTTTGTGTTCCTGAGCCATCAGGTCGGGTCATTCCTTGGCGTCTGGTTGGGGGGGCGTATGTATGACATGACCGGGAATTACACCCTGGTTTGGTGGATCGGTGTCGGCGTCGGGGCGTTTTCGGCGCTGGTGCATTTGCCTATTCAGGAACGCCGTGTTGTTCTTGCGACTGCGTGAGGCGGGAGCCGCGCAAAGGGGCATCGAACCCCTTTGCGCGGCATATACAATGACCCGACCATTGCCCCCCGGCCCGCTTTTCCACCCTTAAGGTATTTTAAACAAAATTAA
>NZ_JAKDLJ010000486.1 GCF_030452865.1 Pseudorhodobacter sp. | reverse complement strand
CCGGTATGGATCGAGGCATAGCATGAGGCGGAGGTGGAGGGCAGCGTCGCGCGCATCTTCCAGACATGGGCCGCGCCTTGCGCCACCCAGCCCTCCAGATTGCCGCACAGCCTGCGCCAATTGGCATAAGGTACGCCGTCAAGAATGATGAGAAGAAGTTTGCGTGGCATAGACAACATCCGGGTTGAGGTTTGCATCAGGGTCTAAGACCGAGCCCCGGTTTGCGGCGCAGTTTCAGGGGCAAAGTCGCGCGGAAACAACGGCCAGCACCGCGCGCGGCACTGGCCGTCAGAAGAAACGATCAGATCACGCCATCCAGCACTTCACTGCCGCCTGTGAATTCATCATGTCTCCGGTCGGATCGGAAACCCAACCTGCGATCTTGTCGCTATGGGCGTCAAGGAAATCATTGAACATCGGAAGGATCAGCCCCCCCTCGTCGCGCACCATCATGCTCATCTCGCTGTAAATCTGCTTGCGTTTTGCGGGATCAAGCTCCGCTCTCGCCTGCATCAGAAGGGCGTCGAACTTCGGATTCCGGAAATGGGTGTCGTTCCAGTCGGCAGTCGAAAGGTAGGCGGTCGAATACATCTGGTCCTGCGTCGGCCGTCCACCCCAGTAGGAGGCACAGAAGGGTTGCTTGTTCCAGACCTCTGACCAGTAGCCATCCCCCGGTTCGCGCTTCAACTCCAGCGGAATCCCCGCCTTCTGCGCGGTTTGCTGGAAAAGCTGTGCCGCATCAACCGCACCGGGGAAGGCCACGTCCGACACGCGAAGAATGATCGGGCTGCCGTCATGGCCGGATTTCTTGTAATGCTCCGCTGCCTTATCCAGATCGAACGGACGCTGCGGCAAAGAGTCGTCGAACAGCGGGTAGGCGGCGTTGATTGGAATGTCGTTCCCGAGCGTGCCATAACCGCGCAGAACCTTCTTCAGCATCTCCTCGCGATCAATGGCAAATTTCAATGCAAGGCGCAGATCGTTGTTGTCGAAAGGTGCGGTGTCGACAAGCATCACAAACACGTTTTGACCGCGCCCCTTCGTCCGCTCCAGCACCATACCGGGCGCTTTCGACAGAAAATCGGCAATCTTCGGCTCGATCAGATTGGCCAGATGCACCTGCCCGGATTGCAGCGCCGCGGTGCGCGCGGTCACATCGTTGATGACAAGGATTTCGGAGGTGTCGAAATGGCCCCGGCTATCGTCCCAATAATCGGCAAACTTCTCAAACGTATGTCTGACGCCGGGGTCGTTCACGACAATCTTGTAGGGGCCGGAAAAGATGCCGCTGGTCGGGTTGTCCATCCCGCCGCCCGGCTGGATGTATAGATGCATGTCCGACATCAGATAGGGCAGGTCGGCATTGGCCTCTGCCAGCGTAACCTCGAACAGATCGCCCTCGGCGCGCATCGAGGAGATGCCCTTCATGATGCCCAAAGCGCCGGAGGTCGCCTTTTCGTTCGAATGGCGCTGCATGGTTTTCAACACATCGTCCGCTGTCAGCTTCGTTCCATCGTGGAAACTGACCCCCTGGCGGATTTTGAACTGCCAGACCTTCGCATCGGGGGAGGAACTGTGATCCTCCGCCAACCGATGCGTGATCTCGCCGGTGGGAGAGCTTTCGACAAGCAGGTCGCCGATATGGGCCATCACGTTGTAGGGCACCTGACTTAGCGTCAGGGCCGGGTCCAGCGTGTTGGAGCTTTCGCCCCCCGCCAGCCCGAGGATCACATGCCCGCCCTTTTTGGGCGTCGCATCCTGCGCCAGAACAGGCGATGCGGAGCTGCTGAGGGCCAGCGCACCTACGGCGGCAGACCCAGCAAGGAAGCTGCGCCGATCCACCCGGCTGTCGATCTGCTCGATCAGCTTGGAAAGTTCGTCTTTCATGTGAAATTCCCCGATATGCTACAGGTGCTTTGGCCCTGTTTATTGGTGAAGTCGCGGTCCCGATCCTACGCTTCCGGAAAAAAAATACATAACATTTTCTTTCCCCATCCCATGCGGCACTTTTGTTTTTGCCACATACCATCCAGGGTTGCGCAAGCTGATTTTTTTGCAAGACGGAGGGCCGGCAATACGGCCGAAATGGTGGCGCGTCATGCTGAGGGTGAGATATGGACGCGCAAGCCTGCATCTTCCAACCCGATGCGCAGGCTTCAGGGATCTGACGCACCGCGCGCATCTTTCGCCTGCGTCTGATGTGATATCCGGAATCGCGCGCTCACCGGGCGATGATCGGATGCAATGGCCGCGCGTGGGTCGCCGATCACGGTACTGTGCAGAAGTTCGATATCGTTGCTGAACGCCATACGGTCCAGATGCAGGAAGGGTCGCCCCGCTGGAAATGTCGGGCCGGGGCTGTGGATGGTTATCCAATCGGGA
>NZ_JAKDLJ010000088.1 GCF_030452865.1 Pseudorhodobacter sp. | reverse complement strand
CAACCTGCCCGGCATAGGAGGGGTCTGTCATGATCTCCTGGTAGCCGGTCATTGCGGTGTTGAACACCAGTTCGGCCACCGTCTGCCCGGTGGCACCAAAACCATGACCATAAAACAGCGTGCCATCTGCCAAGGCAAGACAGGCGGTGGGTTTGGCGGTTGCGGATGTGGGCTGCGGCATGGGACGACTCTCTCTGGCCGGATTTGGCGGACATTACGAGGCATGACGCCAAGGGTCAAGTCAAGGGCTGAAATGGCTTTTCTTGCCATTCCAACAGGTTATGCGTTTGCACTTCGGTTGCCTCTCTCGGTGCTTCGCGCTATGGTCCGATTTTGCCGAAACCACCAGGAAAGACAATCAAATGACTTTGCGTGACCGCCTGCAACTGGCCATGAAAGATGCGATGCGCGCACGCGAGGTTGAGCGCTTGTCGACCCTGCGCCTGATCAATGCTGCGATCAAGGATCGTGATATCGCGCAGCGCGGTGAAGGCGGCGAGGGCGGGGTTTCGGATACCGAGATCACCGCAATTCTGTCGAAGATGGTCAAACAACGTCAGGAAAGCGCGCGCATCTATGAGGAGGGCGCTCGGCTGGAACTCGCCGAAAAGGAATTGAATGAAATCAAGGTGATCGAGGAATTTCTGCCGCGCCAACTTTCGGAGGACGAAGCCGATGCTGCGATTGCGGCCGCGATTGCCGACGCCGGCGCAAGTTCCATCCGTGATATGGGCAAGGTCATGGCGGTGCTGAAAGGCAAATACACCGGGCAGATGGATTTTGGCGCGGTCGGGCCGCGAGTCAAGGATATGCTGGTCTGAAAGAACGGCGCGGGCGGCAGATTACAGTGCTGCCGCGATCAACCTCCCTTCGATCCGACGCGCTTCTGGCCGCGCCAGGAGGCAAGGCTGTCTTGCCGCGTTATCGGCAAAAAAAGCCGGAAAAAGTGCTTTGAGTTCGGCGGCCTGATCGGGGTCGTTGCAGCGTTCAGCCTGCGCGCCAAGATAGAAACTCTCGGAAGCGACCCCATTTGACCGAAGCACCTCATGCCGGTCGAACAACAGATGGATATAGGTGACCCAGCCGCACGCCTTGCGCTTGATCGTGCGCCCATTGGTCAGATGTTTCGCCGCGACGAACATTTCCAGCTCTCCCGTCAGCAGTTCGGGAAGATACCCCTCTACCACGACGCGGTGATTGGGGGAGACGATCAGATCGCGCGTCGCGCCCAAAACGCCTTGCGCAATATGGATCTGGGCCATTGCGCCGATCCCCGCCACCATCTTCTGGCCGATCCAGCGCAGCACCTGCGGGCCGTTGTCACGGGTTTCGACCAGATCACCGGGGCGCAGATCCTCGATCCTTGCTTCGCCTGCGGGCGTCGCGATCATCGTACCGGGAGTGAAACACGCAAGCTGCGCATAAGGGACAGAGCCATTGCCGATATTCGCCTCACTGGTGAAAACATATTGCAACCCCGGCGTCATCGGCGTGTTGGTGATGAAGGCTGTCGTGGTATTGTTCGCGGTATTGCCTTCGCCAAGGGTGATGGAATAGCCGGAAAATCCCGAATTGGTGGTGATCACATAGTTGATGATCACGGATGTTCCGATGGCATAAGTAACACCATCAATCGTGATCGGGGCTGTCAACAACTGAAACTTGTCGCCAACTTCGTTGAAATTGGGATCATCGTCCGACAGGTGCAGGCGCTGTGGGCCTGCACCACCCGACAGTGTGAGGGAGAACGGTGGGGTTCCCTGCGCGTCGGCGCCTTTTTCCTGCGGCGGTGCCACATTGCCACCCGTCGTCAGAAAGTCGGAGAGTTGATAGACATAAGAAAGGGTGTAGTTCGGCACAGCAGCATATCCTCAGCGGCGGGCAAGGTGAGCTGGTGAAGCCCACAGCGAAACACAGATAGATTGTTTACGAAATCGCAACAGTTTGTGGCCCAATTAAGGCATTGGCCATGGTTTACCGCAGTTTGCGTCGGCTTGTTGCGGGCGTGCAAGACCGGTTTCAGGGCTGGTGACGCGTCGTGTTGTGATCTTGCAGCGCGACACGCAATTCCGGGACGAGGCGCAAGCGTTCCTCCTCGGCCAGAAATGCGCCAATTTCCACGTCCCGTTTGCCGCCTTTCAGGATCAGGTAGTTCGGCACTGGGCCATCCTTGACGTGGAGTTCAACCCTGACCCAATGCGGGTTCGCCTGCCATTCCTGGCGTTTGCCCTGCGGGCCGTGGCGTATCAGGTGCAGGTGGTCGGGGTGAAAGGTCAATTCCTCGATGATTTCACCATCGCGGTAATTGCGCTGGATCGCCCAGTAAAGCCCCGCGACCGCCGCGATCAGAAACGGCAACAGGCCCCAAAGCACCGGCGAGCCCAGCACGGTCATCAGCGGCACGGCGATCAGCAGGGCAGTGCCAGCAATGAAGCCGACAAAGCCACGCCGGGGCAGGGACCGGTAGGGCCACAGATGCAGCGCCTTGGCACCTTGGGTCTGAGTCCATTCATAGGGCATGCGGGCAGGATAGGGCGTCGAACGCGGGCGGAAAAGGGTAGAAATCAGCCCCAGCCGTTCAGCATCAGCCAACCGGGCAGCCAAGCCGTGAACACGCCACAGAACAGGGTGAACCAAGCGGTAGCGCGCAGGATCGGACACGCAAGGGCGAGGAGAAGGAAATAGAGGAACCACAACACTGCCCAAGCCGCCCAGCACAGCGCAATCCAATGCGCGAAAGGGGTTTGCGCCGCTGTCCAAGCTTCCCATGCAACAGGTGTGACGGTGATGGCGACAAACAGGCTGAACCATCCAAGGCCGCGCCCGTCAAAACCCGCGATGCGATTGATTGCGACCCATAGATAGGTCGTGCTGAACAGCAGCGTGAGTGCTGCGGCCTTCACGCTTTCCAGCGTTGCTTCTTGCCCGAAAGCCAAGGCGGATGCGACCGCGATGGTGATCGCGGCAACAACGCCGTTGATCACCGCGATCTCCCGCTCACCAATGCGGCCGAGCATCCAGATGCCGTTAAGCGACAGCACTGCACCGACGAAGAGAAAGGATAAACCTGTTAGCATCAGGGACTCATCTGTGTGTTACGCCCGTAGACGATTTTGTTTGGCTTACAGCATCTGGCGGGTGTGTCCACGATGAAGACAGCAACTTTACAGTGCTTCTGCATGTGTGGCCCAAGGTCCGCAGTTTGAACTTTTCCGCGATTGATTGAATATGGGTGGGGTTACTCGAAACGAAATGAATATACGTTGTTCAGATAAGCCCCATTTCCAATACGAAAATGGGTTTCCCCAATCTTTTCAAAGCCATTTGTCAGATAGAATGCGATCGCAGGAGAGTTTTCTGCATTGGTTGTAAGCCAAACAGACGCGACCCCTTGTCCATGCAAATGCTGTAGCGCCGCATGTAACAAGCCCTTCCCGATACCTTTGCCGTGGTGGCGTGGCTGGACATAGAACGTTGATATTTCTATTTCAGAGCAGCCACCTACCGGTGCCTTACTTTCGGATGATATGCGTATGAAACCGTCAATACCTTCTTCGTTTTCAGAAACAAGAATGAACTGGCTGGGGTCACATATGAGCCTTTCGGTATTCGCAGTGGTGAACTCGCCCAACACATAGTCTGCAAAGGCGGCACTGACGCCCCGTTTTTGGTAGGTGCCAACCCATACCTCAATCGAGATTGCGGCAATGCTTGAAGCATCTGATCGCTGAGCTTTTCTGTGTGTCACGCCCGAAAGATGCCAGCCTTTAAGCAAGAGATAAATGCGAAATATAGAAATATGCTTGGGCCTAATTCGAACCCGCCCACGAAAAAAAAAGGCCCCGGTTTGCACCGGAGCCTTTTCCTTTATCCCAACGCCGGGATCAATGCGTGTGCGGTTTGTCCCAATCGGACTGCTTGGGCAGTTGCTCGAACGTGTGTTCGGGCGGTGGGCAGGGCAGGGACCATTCCAGCGTGTCGGCGTATTCGTTCCAGTAGTTGTTCTCGGTCACGCGCTTGCCGTAGCGCAGGCTGTAGATCATGATGCCGATGAAGAACAGGAACGAGGCGAAGGACAGGAAGGCGCCCATGCTCGACCACCAGTTCCAGTAAGCGAAAGCCTCCGGGTAGTCGATATACCGGCGCGGCATGCCTTGACGGCCAAGGAAGTGCTGCGGGAAGAACGTCACGTTCGCGCCAATGAACATCATCCAGAAATGCAGCTTTCCCGCCCATTCGGGATAGTGCCGCCCCGACATCTTGCCGAACCAGTAGTAAATCCCGGCAAAGATCGCGAAGACTGCCCCAAGGCTCATCACATAGTGAAAGTGTGCCACGACGTAATAGGTGTCATGGTAGGCACGGTCGATGCCAGCCTGCGCCAGCACGATCCCGGTCACGCCACCGACGGTGAACAGGAACAGGAAGCCAAAGGCCCAATACATTGGCGTTTTCATGTCGATGGAACCGCCCCACATGGTTGCGATCCATGAGAACACCTTGATCCCGGTCGGAACCGCGATCACCATCGTCGCCAGCATGAAATAGCTTTGCTGCGTCAGCGACATGCCCACTGTGTACATATGATGCGCCCAGACAATGAAGCCCAGAACACCGATGGCGACCATCGCGTAAACCATCGGCAGATAGCCAAATATCGGCTTGCGAGAGAAGGTTGCGATGACGTGGCTGATGATGCCGAAGCCGGGGATGATGATGATATAGACTTCCGGATGGCCAAAGAACCACAGGATGTGCTGATAGAGGATCGGATCACCACCGCCAGCCGGGTCGAAGAATGTGGTCCCGAAGTTGCGGTCGGTCAGCAGCATGGTGATCGCACCCGCCAGAACCGGCAGTGCCAGCAGGATCATCCAGGCCGTCACAAAAATCGACCAGGCAAACAGCGGCACTTTATGCAGGGTCATGCCCGGTGCGCGCATGTTCAGGAAAGTGGTGATCATGTTGATCGCGCCCAGGATCGACGACGCCCCCGACAAGTGGACCGCGAAAATCGCAAGGTCCATCGAGTAGACATCCTTGTTCTGGGTGGTCAGCGGCGGGTAAAGCACCCAGCCGACGCCCGCGCCATTCTGCCCTTCACCGCCCGGAACCAGCAGCGAAGCAATCGCGAGCGACACACCCGCAACATACATCCAGTAGCTGAGGTTGTTCATGCGCGGAAAAGCCATATCCGGCGCGCCGATGTGCAACGGCATGAAATAGTTGCCAAAACCGCCGAACAGGGCAGGAATGACCACGAAAAACATCATCAGGATGCCATGCGCAGTGATAAAGACGTTCCAGATGTGACCGTTGGGTGTACACACCTCGCCCGCACCTGCGGCGGTCAGCCTTGCGCCTTCAAGGCACATATACTGAACACCGGGATGCATCAGTTCCATCCGCATATAGACGGTGAACATCACCGAGATCAGGCCGACAAGCCCGCCGGTAAAGAGATAAAGAATCCCGATGTCTTTGTGATTGGTAGACATGAACCACCGCGTAAAGAACCCGCGTTGATCATGCTCGTGGCCATGAATGGCTGCGTCGGCCATGCCTGCCTCCCGTTTGCGTTGACTTTTTTGGCGTGCGGAAAAAGGATTCCCGCCGCCGCTTGTGCCATCGTTCTAGAGTGACAAAGGGGCGGCGGCAATCGGTGACTTTGACGCAAATCAATAAAAGCGGCGTCAAAGTCACGTTTTGGTGGGTCAGTTCGCCGCAGGCACCACCGAGGCGAGATAGGCGGCAACATCGTCGCCACCCTTCTTCAGCTTGAAGGTCATTTTGGATTTGCCGGCGGAATCGCCGGAAGTCTCCTCAAGGAAGGCCGAAGGATCGGGCAGATACTTGACCAGCGTTTCCTCATCCCAGACCAGGCCTTTTTCACCGGCCTCTTTCATCACGTCGGAATAGCTGAAACCTTCGACAGTCCCCGCGGCACGGCCGACAACCCCGTAGAGATTCGGTCCGGTCTTGCCGCCTTTGACAATCGCAGTGCCGTCGTCCGCGACGATTTCGTGGCAGGCCTTGCACTTCTTGAATTCGTTTTCGCCCTTGGCGGCGTCCCCGGCGAAAACGGGCGATGTGAGGGCCAAAATGGCGGTGGTGGCGATAAGGCTGATTTTCATTGGTCTTCCTCGTTGCTTGGTTTGACGTGTCGTGGGGCCAGTGGTTCATGGCCTCGCAACCACCTCTGTACAGATAGACGCAAGCTGGCATGCGCCCAGTGTGCAAGCGGTCGCTTGTTCGTAATCGGCAGAATACCGCAGATATTCCGGGCATTCAAACCCCCACGGGGCCAGAAGCCGAAAAACACGAATTATATTTGCGGGTTTTTCGGGCAGGCGTCAACAGGGCCGTTCGGCAACGCGAAAATCTGTTCGAACGTGGCGCGCAAAGCCAGATCCAGATCCGCCATTGTCACCGGCAGACCAAGATCGACAAGACTGGTGACTCCGTGATCGGCGATGCCGCAAGGAATGATTCCGTCAAAATGCGTCAGATCCGGCTCAACATTGATCGAAATCCCATGAAAGCTGATCCATTTGCGCAGTTTCACCCCGATGGCGGCAATTTTATCCTCTGCCGCCTCGCCATCCGGTCCCTTTCGGTCGGGCCGCACCACCCAGACACCGACGCGCCCGGCGCGCCGCTCGCCCGTCACATTGAACTCCGCCAGGGTCGCGATGATCCAGTTTTCCAGCGCGCAAACGAATTTGCGCACATCGCGCCCGCGTTTGTTCAGATCGAGCATGACATAGGCAACACGCTGGCCCGGTCCGTGATAGGTGTATTGCCCGCCGCGACCGGCGATATGGACAGGAAAACGATCCGGTTGTACCAGATCTGACGGATGCGCGCTGGTCCCTGCCGTATAGAGCGGCGGATGTTCCAGCAGCCAGACCGCCTCCGAAGCAGCCCCAGCGCCAATCTGCGCTACGCGCGCTTCCATCGCGGCAAGAGTTTCGGCATAAGGGGCCGGGGCGTCAAAAACCCGCCATTCCACACCGGCCATAACGCCGCCTTCCGATTCGGACACCCGATATCCTTTCTGCTTCGATCTCAAAAACCGCGAAACTGCAAAAAGAGCTAGTGTTAACGCTGGTGCATGCTACGCTTTGTGAAGAATGAGTCGACCGGTATTTCAAAACGGGGTTTTCAAATGAAATTCAAACATATTGCAAGCAGTTGCATTGCCGCTGCCATGATCATCACACCGATGGAATCCTCCGCTGGCGATGGATTGGTCGGCGGGATCATCGGTGGGATCATTGGCGGGGCCATCGTCAATGGTGCAAATCAGCACCGATATCGCAAGGCGGCACCAAGGCGCAGCACCAAGAAATCCTATTCCGGGGTTTCCACCAGTCAGCGCAATGAAACCCGTGAGGTTCAGGTCGCGCTCAATTATTTCGGCTTTCCGGTTGGCACACCCGACGGCGCCTTGGGTCCGAAATCGCGGGCTGCAATCTCTCAATACCAGGCGATGTTGGGGTTTGCGCCCTCCGGCAATCTGAACAGTTGGGAGCAGGAACTGCTGATTCAATCCTATTACCGCGCGCAAGCGGGTGGCGCGTTGACCGCGCAGCAGGTTGCCAGCGATCCACGCGGAACCAAAGGGCTGCTCTTTGCCTACCGCGATGAGAAGTTGGGCGTTGCGGCACCCGGCGGGCAGATGGCCGCCGCCGCCCCGCAACCCGCTGCGCCCCAAGCAGGCTTTGCGGCAGCGGGGACGAGTGCGGTTGCCGCTGCCGTGCCGCAATTTGGCGCGTCTGCCGCGGGAACCGCCTTGCCCTCCTTCATGGGGCAAGGGGCGGCGCAAACCTCGCTTGCCAGCCATTGCAATAAGGTATCGCTTGTCACCAACTCCAACGGTGGCTTCGTGACGCAGGTGACGATGAAAGACCCGGCCTTCGCACTGTCGGAGCAGTTCTGCCTCGCACGGACCTATGCGATCGCACAAAGCGAGGAGTTGGTCGCCAAAGTTGCAGGTTTCACGCCGCAACAGATCACCCAGCAATGCGAAGGCTTCGGCCCGGTGATGAAAGATCATGTTGCCGGCCTTTCGCTGAAATCACGCGATGAGGTGTTGAAAGACGTTTCTGCCTTTGTGCTGACTTCGGGTATGGCCCCGGCCCAGCTTGCGGGAACGGCCAAGATTTGCCTCGGTGTTGGATATGTCACGGACAACATGGATGTTGCTATCGGGTCCGCCCTGATCCTGACGACCCTTGGTGACGCGCCCTATGCAGAGCTGTTGGGCCATCATCTTGCCTCGGGGATCGGCACGGCGCAACGCAGTGACCTGTCGCTGCCATGGTTCGATGAAGGCTTTGACGCCACCAGCAACGGGGCAGCGCAAGTCTTCGCACCGGGGATGGTGGATCGCCCGGCTTTGGTTCGGCTTGCGGCCTATTCCTCGGCAGGACGCAGCCTGCCCGGTGCCACCGTTCCGGGCGCGCCGGTCCCCGCCTCGGCCTTGCCGAGCTTCGCGGTGCCGGGGGCGGTTGCGAATCCTTGATCGCGCCAGCTTGCAATGGCCGCCGTGGTCCATGCCCCGGCGGCTTTTTTCATGTCCGGCAACCGGTCGCGATTTCCCTGCCCCGATACAAAATTGATCTTGAGGTCGGATGCGCGCTTCGTTATGACCCGCCAAGTCAGGATCGTGCGGTCGTGGCGGAATTGGTAGACGCGCAGCGTTGAGGTCGCTGTTCTTTAACCGGAGTGGGGGTTCGAGTCCCCCCGACCGCACCAGTCTTGCCACAGACAGCGCCCATGCGCGTCACCGATCTCCCGGCGCTTTATTCTTCAACACCGCAGTTGCACCTTACCTGCGACAGATTGCATATGGTTTCAGCGCGGCAGGGAGTTGCATATTGTGCGACAAACCGCTTAAGTCGTGTCAAGGATAGTGCGGGGTTCACCTGCCGGAACCGATAGGGAGAAGCGGGTGGCCACGACAGCCCAAAGCGGCGGTTTCGTCGTATTTGATCATGTACAAAAAAGTTACGATGGCGAAACGCTCGTCGTCAAGGATCTGAACTTGTCCATCGGCAAGGGTGAGTTTCTGACGATGCTTGGCCCATCGGGTTCGGGCAAGACGACCTGTCTGATGATGCTCGCGGGGTTTGAGACCGCGACTCACGGCGATATCCGTCTTGACGGTCGCCCGATCAACTCCGTCCCGCCGCATAAGCGCGGCATCGGCATGGTGTTCCAGAATTACGCGCTGTTTCCGCATATGACGGTTGGCGAAAACCTGTCCTTTCCGCTGGAAGTGCGCGGCATGGGCAAGGATGAGCGGGAAGCCAAGATCAAGCACGCTTTGGACATGGTGCAGATGTACAGTTTCATCAATCGCCGCCCCGCGCAGCTTTCAGGAGGCCAGCAGCAGCGCATCGCCTTGGCCCGCGCTTTGGTTTTTGATCCCTCACTGGTGCTGATGGATGAACCGCTTGGCGCATTGGACAAGCAGTTGCGCGAACACATGCAGTTCGAAATCAAACACTTGCACGAATCACTTGGCATCACAGTCGTCTATGTCACCCATGATCAGGGTGAGGCGCTTACAATGTCTGACCGCGTGGCGGTGTTCAACGATGGCCGTATCCAGCAACTCGCCCCGCCGAATGAGCTATATGAACGCCCGGAAAATGCCTTCGTCGCGCAATTCATCGGCGAAAACAACAAACTCGATGGCGTGGTCGAATCGATTTCCGGCGACCGCGCCACGGTGCGGCTTTCCTCGGGTGAGGTGATAGCGGCCACGGCGGTCAATGTCACCGAAAAGGGTCAAAAAACGCTGGTGTCCATCCGTCCCGAACGGGTAGAATTCAAGCCGGGAATGATGCCTGACGGCGCGCATCTGATTGATGCGGAAGTGCTGGAATTCATCTATATGGGCGATCTGTTCCGCACACGGTTGCGTGTGGCAGGGCAGGACGATTTCGTCATCAAATCCCGCAACACCCAAGGCCAGACCGTTCTGCGACCGGGGGAGCGGATCAAGATCGGATGGGCGCCGGGCGATGCCCGCGCGCTTCATCCGTAACAAGTCAAATTTTAACCACGGGAGAGTCTGCTATGAAAAAACTGCTCATTCTTACGACTGCTTTGGGGGCGTTTGCGCTTCCGGCGGTCGCGCAGGAGGTCGTCATCATGGGATGGGGCGGCGCCTATACCAAAAGTCAGGTCGAGGCATATCACAAGCCGTTCACCGAGGCGACCGGGATCAAGGTTGTGTCGGTGGATACCGACAATCCGGCAACCCCGATCAAAGCGCAGGTTGAAGCGGGTAATGTCACCTTTGACATAGCCTCGGTCGAATTTGCCGATGCGGTACGCTATTGCGACGAAGGCTTGCTGGAAAACATCGACTCCTCGATCTTGTCGCCTGCACCCGATGGCACCCCGGCGATGGATGACTTTTTGCCCGGCACCGTGACCGATTGCTTTGTCGCGACGGACGTTTTCGCAACCATCGTTGCCTATGATGGCGCAAAATATGCCGAAGGCGCTGCACCGTCGACGATGGCCGATTTCTTTGACCTGACAAAATTCCCCGGCAAGCGCGGCGCGCGTAAAAATGCCAAAGTGCTGTTGGAAATGGCGCTGGAAGCCGATGGCGTTGCCGCAGCCGATGTCTATGCGATGCTGAGAACGCCAGAAGGCGTTGATCGCGCGTTCAAAAAACTGGACACGATCAAATCTGAAATCGTCTGGTGGGATGCTGGCGCTCAGGCACCGCAACTGCTTGCAGATGGTGAAGTGGCGATGACGGTTGCCTATAATGGCCGGATTTTCAACGCCAATGCTTCTGAAGGCAAAGATTTCAAGATCATCTGGGATGGTCAGATCTATGATGTTGAAGGCTGGGTGATCCCGAAGGGCGCGCCGCATCTGGAAGACGCGCTGAAGTTTATCACCTTCTCCACCGGGACAGAGCCGCTGGCGAAGGCTGCGGAATGGATCAGCTATGGCCCGCCGCGCAAATCTTCGGCTCCGCTGGTTGGGATGTACCAGGACGGCAA
>NZ_JAKDLJ010000485.1 GCF_030452865.1 Pseudorhodobacter sp. | reverse complement strand
CACCCAACCACAGATCGCCGGTTTTCTTGTCGATCAGGAAATCCAGCTCAAAATTAACCGTGATAGCCTTCCTTGCGCAGTTGTTCGCCAAATTTGAAGGTCAGATCCCGCGCCTTTTGCCGGACTTTTGGCGGGAAAGCAGTGGCAAAAATTTCATTGCCGCACCAACCGCCGCGATAGGGCGTCAACTCCTTGAAACCCACGAGTTCGGTCATCAGCGGTCCGACGATGGTGCCCTCACGGGTCACGCAACCCTCAATCGCCGACCCCCGGCAATCAATCCGTTTCATGATCTTGATTTCGCCCTCATCGACGATTTCGTGCTCATGCTTGCGGAAATCGGCTTCGGATTTGATGAAGAACGTGGTGTGACCGGAATCACCGAACGCCGATTGCAACACCAGATCGTGGCCGATCCCTGCCTTCTCGGTGATCTTGCGCAAGGAAGGCTATCACGGTTATTTTGAGCTGGATTTCCTGATCGACAAGAAAACCGGCGATCTGTGGTTGGGTGAATTGAACCCGCGCATTACGGGCGCGTCGTCAATGACAAACCATGCCGCCTTTGCCCATGCGGATGCGCCGCTGTTCCTGTTTCATCTGCTCGAATTTTCAAAGAAGAAATTCAAGCTCGACGTAGCGGAGCTCAACAGTCGTTGGGCCAACCCGGACATGATCGACGGGTGGAGTCAGATGGTCATCAAGCACACTGACGACAGTGTAGACAAACTGACGAAAGCGCCACAATCAGGCATCTACAAGATGCATGAAGATGGCAGCGTGGTGTTTGACCGGTTCGATTATCACCGCCGCGCGGTGGAATCGGAAAACGAGGCGTTCTTTCTGCGCATCCTGAAGCCAGGTGATTACCGCTATGAAGGCGCCGATCTGGGGATTCTGGTGACGCGCGGCCGGTCGATGACGAATGGTTTTCAGATGAACGAGCGGGCAAAAAGATGGGTTCACGGCATCAAATCCGCGTTTGAGGCCAATCCCTTGCCGATGTCCGAGGCGGGTCCGGCCTTTGCCGATCCGGCTTTCAAGATCATGTAGATGGATCTTGCCTGGCGCAGCATAAGCGAGGCAGAGCCCGGTCCCAAATGGGCCGGGCTCTTTGCCGGGCTGTGGCCGGCCTATCAGACGTGGTGGCTGCGTGAAGGGCTTGCCGCGCGTCCGACCTATTGGCAAAGTCGGCAGGCGATCAAGGTGCATATGCCGGAAATCCTGACGCTTTATGACCAGCTTTGTGAATTGGCCGGCGGCAGTGATATGGCGGCGCGTTTCCTGAGCTTTTACCGCCCGCCGCCCTATCTTTTCGGCTGTAGTCAGGCGATCTGGCCGGGGAAGGAGCCGGTTCTGGTGCGCAACTATGACTATGATCCGCAGTCCTTTGACCGGATCGTGTTGCAGACTCGTTGGCAGGGACGCAACGTGATCGGCACCTCTGACGGGCTTTGGGGTCTTGTGGACGGCATGAACGATGCCGGGTTGGTGCTGTCGCTGACCTTCGGCGGTCGGCGCATCGTCGGGGATGGCTTTGGCGTGCCGCTGATCCTGCGCTATGTGCTGCAAACCTGTGAAACGGCGCAGGAAGCGGGGGCTGCTCTGGCGCGCTTGCCCACGCATATGAGCTATAATGTGACCGCGCTTGATGCCGCGCGCCGCTATGTCACTGCATTTCTGGCCCCCGACCGCCCAGCTATCCTGACCCATGCCGCCGTTGCGACCAATCATCAGGAGAAGGTCGAATGGGATGCCCATGCCCGCATGACCGCGACGGTGGAGCGCGAGCGGTATTTGCTGCGCCGCCTGACGGGCCATGTGGAGCCAGAGGAAAAGTTCATCAAGGCGTTCCTGAAGCCGCCGCTTTATTCCATCGCGTTCGAGCGCGGCTTTGGCACACTGTACACGGCGGTCTATCGTCCGCGCCTTGGTCAGATGGAATTGCGCTGGCCGCGCGGCACCTGGCCTTTGAACCTATATGGCGGGCCCGACGAATTGCGCCATATCTACACCCCCGAAGTGACAGATACCCGGTCAAGCTAGATCAGTTTCGGTTCGCAAAAACCCGAAGGTGCGCCAACGGGAAACCCCGCCACTTTGGCAAGGGGCGGGGATGGTTTCAGCGTACCGGTGCGGTTTCCTCATCCGTCAAAGCGGGGGCTTGCCGCGAAGGGCGCGGGCAATCATCGCGACGATAAACAGGATGATGAAGATGTAGAACAGGATCTGCGCGATCCCTGCTGAAGCACCTGCAATACCGCCAAAGCCCAACACCCCCGCAATCAGGGCGATGATCAAGAATGTAATGATCCAACCAAGCATTTTACCTTCTCCTGTGTTGATAAGCGCTGCCGCTACAGCAGTTATTCTCCAAACGCATCAGGGTTGGGATTGTTCCAAACGCCTGCAATACTAACCACCACCCCAC
>NZ_JAKDLJ010000484.1 GCF_030452865.1 Pseudorhodobacter sp. | reverse complement strand
GCGATACCGGGTCCAGGTATCGAGCCGATCGACATCTCCCAGGTTTGATCGAGCTGTTGCCATATGAAGCTGATCCGGTTTTACTGATGATCGCGCTGGTTCAAGGACAGGGCACACCCAGACCAGATCAAGGGGCAAGAAAAATCCTCGCTCCGTTTCACGGGAAGAACAGCGGAGCGCTGCCCAAAAAGCACAAAGCCCAGCTCTGCGGGCTGGGCTTTGTGCTGGGGTATTTCTTGGTGGCCAGGGACGGAATCGAACCGCCGACACGCGGATTTTCAATCCGCTGCTCTACCAACTGAGCTATCCGGGCGCACAAGCGGGGTATTAGGGTAGAGCGTTCGGGCTGTCCAGAGGGTTCGCGCAATAAATATGCACTCCGCATGTTTTACTTCCTTAGTGGCGTTTGGTCGCGCGGTGCAGCGTCGCCATCCTCATCCGTTATCGCTGCGGGGATAGCGTAAGACCCGCTCAGCCATTTTCCAAGGTCGATGTCGGCGCAACGGCGCGAGCAGAAGGGCCGGTATTTCGGGTCACTGTCCCGGGCGCAGATCGGACAGCTCATGTCAACACCTCCGCCAGTGCCAGTCGGTCGCGTTTGCGCACCAACTCGTAAAGGCCGAGCGTGGTCCAACCAACAAGGCTGGACTCCGCGGCCTCGCCTTTGAAGGCCGCGCGCAAAACCTGGTCAAGCACCGCGCGGTCGCGTTTCGGCATCGGCGCGAAGTCAATCACGATCTGCCCACCCAAGCCACGCAGCCGCAATTGGCGCGGGAGGTCGCGGGCAGCAGCGATATTCGCCTTCAGACCCGCCGCAGGGCTGGTATCGCTGCCGGTGTTCACGTCAACCGCCAGCACCGCGCGCGTGGGTTCCAGCATCATGTGACCAGCGCCTGGCAAATCGACGCGCGGGGTCACGAGCGCCTCGATCATCTCCAGCACGCCATGATCGGCAAAGCCGCCCTCGATCACCTCATCCGGTGCGGGATCGGCCCAATCGCGCCAAGCGGTTTCTTGCGCCAAGACGCCTTCGACCAGCAGTTCCGGGCCGCCCGAGAGATCGGCCAAAACGGCTTCGGCGAGGGTGCGCATGGCCGTGATGTCCTCGGCGACCGCCTCAGGCGACGCGCCCTCACAAGCGGATCGCAGAATCAGACCCAGAGATCCATCCACATCCGACATTGCGTCCGTGGCAAGTGCCGCCAGCACCGCGCGCACAGCTTCATCCTTGATCCGGCGGGAGATGTTGCACCCCGGTGCATCGGGCGTGACAATCGCATAGCGGCTTTTGAAGAGCAGGCGCGTGGTGACGGGGACAGCTTTTCCAGCCTCAGAAGGGCCAGTCACCTGCACCAACAGCCGCGCACCGGGGGCGACACCCGCTGTTTGGCGCAGAAAACCGGAGCCTCCGGGCAGCTTCACGAAAACTCCACCCTGGCCCTTCATCGGGCGGTCGGCCACGGCGCGGTAAATCGCACCCGGCAGGGCCATGTCAGTTTCAGGGTCAATCAGCAAGTCCTGCAACTGTCCGTCGACCAGCAAGGCGGCGGCAGGGCGGCCTTGCACGTTGTCCAGAAGAACCACACGGCCTTTCATGCCATTTCCTTCCACAGGGGATAGCCAGCGGTCGCCAGCATCGCGGCGGTTTCGGCAACAGGCAGGCCCATGATCGCAGTGAAGGAGCCTGATATCCACGGGATAAATGCCCCGGCAAGCCCCTGGATACCATATCCGCCGGCCTTGCCCTGCCAGTCATTGCTGGCAAGATAGGCGTTCAACTCCATATCCGACAGACGTTTCATTTTCACGGCAGAAACCACTTCGCGGGACCATATTTTGTCCCCCTTGCGAACCACCACCGCCGTAATGACCGAATGGCGACGGCCACCCAATGCCAAAAGGAACGCTGCCGCTTCGCCCGCATCGGCAGGTTTGCCCATGATCCGACGACCAAGGGCAACGGTGGTATCGGCGCAAAGCACGATGTCATCCGTCCCGGCGCAGACCGCCAACGCCTTTTCCCGCGCGATCCGGGCGCAATAGGGGCGCGGCAACTCCCCGCGTGCAGGGTCTTCGTTGATGTCGGGGGGCAGCACCGCATCCGGAACCACGCCAATTTGCGCCAGCAATTCGCGCCTGCGCGGACTGGCAGAACCGAGGATCAGCCGCATCGGCTTACTTGAAGCGATAGTTGATGCGGCCTTTCGACAGGTCATACGGCGTCATCTCGACCTGCACCTTGTCGCCTGCCAGCACACGGATACGGTTCTTGCGCATCTTGCCTGCCATTGTCGCGATCAGTTCATGGCCGTTCTCAAGTTCGACCTTGAATGTCGCATTGGGCAAGAGTTCCTTCACGACACCGGGGAATTCGAGAATGTCTTCTTTGGCCATGGTCACTCCAAAAGGATATAGCCCGCGAAAACGCAGGCCTT
>NZ_JAKDLJ010000087.1 GCF_030452865.1 Pseudorhodobacter sp. | reverse complement strand
AAATGTGCCAGATGCCGCAACCGCGCGAGCAGATTCAGCAAGCGGTGCAGCAGTTCCGGCACCGGTCCCGCCCCCATCCACAGGCTGCCAATTCCCGGCATCTGCGCCGGGATCAGCCGCAAATCCGGCACATCGACCAAGGAAAACCGCAGGTTGCGCAAGGGGATGCGCCCCGGCACCGCCACAGTATAGCGCAGGCTTTCACCCAGACCGATCCCGGTGGCCGCAGCCCCATTGCGGCGCAAAGCAACATCCTGCCCGGCATAGCCCAGAACCGCCCGCATCACATTCATCCCGATCCCGGCATAGGGCGACGGCGCGATCCCGCCGCGAACCTGCTGAATATCCATGGTTTTCGCCATTTCCGCCAGAACCGCCGCCGTCAACACGGGAAAGCTGCTGACCCCGGACAGCACGAACACCCCCGCCGCGCGGGCGCTGGCATCGAAATGGCCGATACCGGACACGAAATCCGACCCATCGGCAAAATCCATGTAGTTCACGCCTTGCGCAATCGCCGCCTCCACCACGCCATAAGGTGTGGCCCCGTAAGCCTGAAACGGGCCCGACGCATCGACGATCAGATCCGGTGCCTCATCCGCCAACACCTGCACCACATCGGCACGGTCCAGCACCAGCGGGCGCAAACGCGCGCGTCCGGGCCAGCCCTTGCAAAATGCGGCGGCCTTTGCCCCATCGCGCCCGGCGATCAGCAGTTCCAACCCTTCGACATCGGCCAAAAGCCGCGCCAAACGGCCACCGAACACACCATATCCACCCAGTATCAACAATTTCATCGCAGGCTTCACCCTCATTGCTATCGCACCACTTCATCAGCCCGCGCACGCGGGAGCAACCCTGCGTGAAGCCACAGCCAAGGCTTGACCCGACCCAGCTTTTCAAGCAGGTTCCGCCCGAGTTTTGCAGGAGCATCCGACCGTGAGCACCCCGCCCTTTGCGCCGTTTGAATGGATGATCGCATGGCGCTATCTGCGTGCCAAGCGGGCCGAAGGCGGTGTTTCGGTGATGACATGGATCAGCTTGCTCGGGATTACCCTGGCGGTGTTCGCGCTGATCGCCACGCTCTCGGTGCGGGCAGGTTTCCGGGCGGAGTTTGTGGATACTATCCTTGGCAGCAATGCCCATATCACCATCTACGCCTCGCAGCATCAAACTGCCGATGGCCGCACCGTCCGCAGTTTTGAAGACTACGACAGCCTTGCCGATCACATCAAAAAAGCGCCCTTCGTGACCCGGGCAGCCCCTATGGTGCGCGGGCAGGTGATGGCGAGTTTCAATGGCCGCACCAGTGGCGTCGAAGTCTACGGGATGCGTGAAGCCGATGTGCGCTCCATCCCCCGCGTGGGGGAGGATGGGGCGGATGCTTACGGCGATCTGAACCGTTACGATGAGGGCATCGCCATCGGCTCTGGTGTTGCGCGCGAATTGGGCGCGACCATCGGCGACCGTATCCGGCTGATCTCCCCCGACGGTGCCAAAACCGCCTTTGGCACCAGCCCGCGTGTGGCCTCGTTCGAAGTGGTCTATGTCTTTACCGCAGGCCGCTATGATATCGACCGCACCCGGATTTATATGCCGCTGGCGGCGGCGCAGGACTATTTCAACCGCGAAGGCATGGCCGATGAAATCGAAGTCATGGTCGCCCATCCCGAAGCGGTGGAGGACGCGGTGCCGGGGGTGCTGAAAGAGATGGGGCCCTATGGCAATTTGTGGACATGGCGCGACAGTTCCGGCAGCTTCCTGCGCGCGCTGACGATTGAAGATAATGTGATGTTCGTCATCATGTCGGTTCTGGTGCTGATCGCGGCAATGAACATCGTATCCGGCCTCATCATGCTGGTGAAAAACAAGGGCCGCGATATTGGCATCCTGCGCACCATGGGTCTGACCGAAGGCTCAATCCTGCGGGTGTTTTTCATCTGCGGCGCTTTTACGGGGATCATCGGCACGGTTTGCGGGGTGGCATTGGGCTGCCTGTTCGCCGTTTACATCGACCCGATTTTCTCCTTCGTGAATTATGTTGCCGGCGGCGGCGTGTGGGATCCGTCGATCCGGGGGATTTACGCGCTTCCTGCCAAGCTGCAATGGCATGACGTGCTGTCGGCGGTTGCGCTTTCGCTTGGCCTCTCGTTTGTCGTCACCATCTTCCCCGCGCGCCGAGCGGCGCGGATGAACCCGGTAGAGGCGCTGCGCTATGAGTGAACCGTTGCTTTCGCTGGAAGCGATTACCAAAGCCTATAACAAGGGCAAACCCGCCGAAGTACAGGTGTTGCGCGGTGCGACCCTGACGGTGGCCAAGGGCGAAGTGGTGGCGCTTGTTGCCCCTTCCGGTGCAGGGAAATCCACGCTTTTGCACATCGCAGGGTTGCTCGACACGGCGGATAGCGGCCAGATGCGCCTAGGTGGTACAGATTATGCCGGCCTTTCCGATCAGGCCCGAACCGAGACGCGGCGGCGCGACATCGGCTTCATCTACCAGTTCCACCACCTGTTGCCGGAGTTCTCGGCGCTGGAAAACATCACGCTGCCGCAGCTTGCAAATGGCACCCCCAAGCCGCAAGCCGTTGCCCGCGCGAAGTTGCTGTTGGATCAGGTGGGCATTGGCCCGCGCGCCGACCACCGCCCCGCCGCCCTTTCGGGGGGCGAACAGCAGCGCGTCGCCTTTTGCCGCGCTTTGGCGAACCAGCCGCGCCTGTTGCTGGCGGATGAGCCGACTGGCAACCTTGATCCCGCCACCTCGGATCAGGTCTTTTCCGCGTTGATGGCGCTGGTGCGGGAAACCGGGCTGTCCGCCCTGATTGCCACCCATAACATGGAGCTTGCGGCAAGGATGGACCGTGTGGTGCGGCTGGAAGCCGGGCAAGTGGTGCTGTAATATTTCACACCGGCCGCGCGCCCGCTGGCCCTGCGCGCTGTGCCATTGGACCAAAACCCAACCATCGCGACAGACCAAACCGCTGTGCGGCGTGAACAAGCAGCAATGGCCCGATGACCCCTGCCGCTGTGCCAAGCACCAGATGCAGCGCCAATCCGTCAAACCCAAACCGTGTCAGGATCATTCGGGCCGCACCGGTGAAAATGATATGGCTCAGATAAATTGGCATCGTCAATTGCCCCAACCGTTCCAACCGGGCGACAACGGGCGCAGGGCCGCGCAGATTGGCGAATATCAGCACAAAGCCCAGTGTCGCGGTGGCCGTTGCCAGCGCCGCCCAAAGGTGCCCTTCCTCCGGCAGGTGAAATGCCAGGATCGCTTGCCCGAGCAGGAACAGCAACGCCCCCGGCAGTGCGAAACCCTTGCCCAGCAATGCCGTTCTCGGCACAATCATCGCCAAAACGATTCCGGCGAAAAATGGCGGCAGATAAATGACGCTCGGCCACAGGAAATTGAACGGTGCAACGTTGATCCACCCCATCAGCGCGGTGAATATCATCGCGCCAATCACCCAGAAGCGCAGGTGGCGCGGGATTTGGGCCGCAGCGTAAGCCAGCAGGCTCAGCGTAAAAAGTGCCAGCAAAAACCAGTAAATCCCCTGTGAGGGAAAGGGCGCGCGCAACACCTCAAACGGCGTCAGCAGTTTGCCCTTCAGCGGCGCATGTGCCAAAAACCGCAAGCCCGCATCAAGCCACGCCCAAAGCACCATCGGCCAGATCAGCAGCATCATGCGGCTGCGCAGAAAAACAAGAGGCGGCAGCTTGTCGGAGAAGAAAAGGCCCGAAAGCAAGAAGAATACCGGCATATGAAACAGATAGGTCGCGGCATCGACACGCGCGAAGAGCGCCTGATCCGGCATCAGCCCCGCCGTTTCCAACCCACGCCAAACATGGCCGAACACCACCAGAAGAATGGCCGCACCTTTGACCACATCAAACCCGGAAAGACGTATCGACATCGGCATCCTGCTCGCACTAAGTACCTGCGTTTCATGCCGAAATTGCGAGCGATTTGTCAAAGAGAAAATGGCAAGACAGAGCCGGGGCAAGCCCCGACTTGCGCTGTTCCGAGGATGTTTGCGCCGCTATTTGATTTTTTTGCCCGCGATGGTGGCCGCATCCTTGCCGGCATTTGAATTCGCCGTGGCGAGAACCTTCGGCACTTCCTTTTTGGGCTTCTTGGTTTCCTTGTTGCCTTTGTTCTTTTCTTTGGACATGGGATGTTCCCTTCGACCAGAGTTCCGCTTTGGCCAACGCCGCGCGGATTGTTGCCGCTGTGATCCCAGCAGGCATCAGGGGCGGCGCCATGGGGCCGGAGCCTGTTGGATGAATGTGGGCTTGGGATGAGGGAAAGGCAAGAGTTAGGGTGAGGTTTTACCCCACCATTTTTCGCGGTGGTCGGCGGTGTGCCGGGTGAACTCCACCCCTACGGTTACTGTAGGGATAAGTTGGTATTTTGATCTGATGAATGTATATGGGTCATCGTACCTCAGCGCATAAGGTATGCGCCTGAATGACCCAGCATAACGGGACGCCATAGTCAAAAATGTGTTTTCGTTATTTGGTTTGTCTTGCGAAGGCAACTCTCGCAAAACCCATACATCAGGGTATTGATTTTCATCCGGAACGGAATTGACTTTTCGACGAGAAGTGAGCCACCTCTGATCACGGATTTTGGTTAATTCCGCGGTCAAGCGTGCCCGTCGTCGAACAATATGGAACAGCCGAGCTGATTTTTGGGCGGAGGTCACTGGCTCACCAGGTTCAATTTACGCTGCTTGCCGCTGATGGTTCAAACCGCGGTTATGGATGGTTTGCTTTTTGATCCGCCTCCTTTCTGCCAAGATGGTTTTGGCACGACCGAAGTAGATGTCGGCTGGGGCGGATTAGCTGAACGCGCGGCGTATCGTCAACGGAATGGATAAGGCTGCGGAAATGGCGGCAATGGCGCGGCGATATGAGGCCGATCTCCTGGCGGAAGGCTTCGGCGCTAAGCCGAAAGATCGATAGAGCCATCGACTTGCGCACTCGGCTAGGACAGAAGGAAGGTGGCACCGTTGTACCGTTTCCGAGCAAACCAAAGTGGATGAGGTGGCATACCTATCTCCGGCTGCGGGCGCAAAGCTTGGCATTGGAAAAAGAAATTTGGGAAGCAGAGGAGGCAAGGCTTCCTAAACGAACCTGATTACACTCAGAAAGCTTTGGGAATCCCAAACGATTCAGATTTTTCTAGAAACGCATTAAACGCAAAGTAGGCCCATTCACGATCTAGTGGAGCTCGAATTGACCTCGACACCTTGTTGTGAGGGACAAATTTTTGAGCCTATAGTCACTGGAGCCGATGGAAAGGAACTACGTGCCACACAAACATGTCAAACAGCTGAACTGGTACGCGGAGTGGCGCAACGCGTTCAAGGGGCTTCGGGTGTTCTGGCATGGACGGATCAACCTCTCAGACTCGATGGAAACCTTTGGCATTTCGCTTCCGGCTGCGCGTCCATCACAGGATCAGCAAATTGTGCTTTTGAACCCTGAAGTGCTCGCGCGCCAACCCACGGTGGCTTCTGTATGACGTCCGCCGATCCGTCACATTACAAGATGTCCTTCTCGACAGGGGGTCTCTTCTTGAACGAAACGCTGGCGGTCGCGCGGCTGCACGTGGCTGGCGAGCCATGGTCGGTAACAATCAGCCGAGCGCTTACCGAGGGGGCGACCTCGCTGCCCAAGGCGGCTTCGCAGCGCCGCACCCTGCGCGAAATCGTGAATCGCCTTTCGACGCTCACTGACATGGAGCGCGACTACCTTCTCACAGAAGCTGATCGCGGCGATCAACTCGCCTTGCTTTGGTTGGCTACCTGCCGCGCATATCGTTTCGTCCGTGAATTCGCGACCGATGTCCTGCGTGAGCGTTATCTGTCGTTTCAGCTCGATCTGCCTCTGGAAAGCTTCGACATCTTGTTTGCAGCCAAGGCGGAGTGGGATGAGGGACTGGCGAGCATCAGCCCCTCAACCCGCGCAAAACTTCGGCAGGTTTTGTTTCGGATGATGCGTGAGGCACATGTCATATCTGACGATAGCAGGATCCAGTCTGCCATTGTCTCTTCCCGGCTCAGGGCGATGCTTGAGCAGGATTGCCCTGCAGACCTCGTGCTGTTTCCGGGGCTTGCCCGTGATGGAGGTGCTTCGTGAACAAACCGACCAGCCGCAAAGAGCGTGCAGAACATCTCTTCAAGGTAGTTACCAGCCAGCGGTTCCTGACAAAGCAGGGTCTTGGCAATGAGGTGCCGTTTTTCATCTGCCCCTACCCGGCAGAAGAGGGGCTGTCGATGAATGAGGATCGGCTGGCTCTCGTGACGCGGATTACACATGCAGGTATCGCCGTGCTGGATCTCAGTCTGTATGACCTGTCTCTCGGCATCTTGGAGGAACGGGGTATTCTGGATCAGATCCTCGAGATTGAAAGCGACACCGACAAGCGTGAAGTCCGGGAACTGCTGCAGTCGGTGCTGGACCCTAAGGCCAATCTGATCCCGAGGATCGGGGAAGCCATTGAGGCAACGCCACACGACGTCATCTTTTTGTCGGGCGTAGGCGAGGTCTATCCGTACATCCGCTCGCACAACGTGCTGAACAATCTGCAAAGCACAGCCAAGGACAAACCGACCGTTTTGTTTTTCCCGGGCAGCTATACCCATGCGCTTGCAACAGGGGCCTCGCTCGATTTGTTCGGGCGCCTGCATGACGACAAGTATTACCGGGCCTTCAACATCCTGAACTACGAGGTTTGATCCAATGGCGATTTCGATGCGTGACATTTTTGAAAAGCCCGTAGACCGCGCCATTGATGGCGTCATCAAGGCTGATGATGAAGCGAGCCTTCGGGTTGAACTCGACGAGTATGTCATCACTGGCGAAATCGGGCAGCGGCTCGAGCAATTCCTTGATGCCTACAACAATTACAAGACTGCGAACGGCGTCTGGATTTCTGGGTTTTTTGGCTCGGGCAAATCGCACCTCCTGAAGATGCTTGCCCTGCTTTTGGAAAACCGGGAAGTCGACGGGGTGAAGGCATTCGACATCTTCGCCGAAAAGCTGAAAGATGAGCCGATGCTGGCCGGCGCATTGCGCAAGGCCGTGTCGATCCCATCAAAGTCGATCCTGTTCAACATCGACCAGAAGGCCGATGTGATCTCGAAAACTGACGTCGATGCGCTTCTGGCAGTGTTTCAGAAGGTATTCGACGAGATGTGCGGCTATTATGGCAAGCAGCCCCATATCGCGCAGTTCGAGCGCCAGCTGGACGAGCGAAACCAGTTTGAAGCGTTCAAGTCAGCGTTTCAGGAGATCTCTGGCAAGCCTTGGGAGACGCGCGGCCGGGAAGAGGCTCTGCTCGAAGGGCGCAGTATCGCTGCCGCTTTTGCGCAAGCGACAGGCACGGATGCCGCGGATGCCAAGGATATTCTTGCGCAATACCGCAAGGACACGCGGGTCTCGATCGAAGATTTCGCCAACACGGTAAAAGCCTGGATTGACCGGCAGGTCCCGAACTTCCGCCTCAACTTTTTTGTGGATGAGGTCGGGCAGTACATCGCTGACAATATCAAGTTGATGACCAACCTTCAGACCATTGCCGAAAGCCTGAACACAAAGTGCAAGGGCCAGGCTTGGATCATCGTGACGGCTCAGCAGGCGATCACCGAAGTGGTGGGCGACATGACAGCGCAGCAGGAAAACGACTTCTCCAAAATTCAAGCGCGGTTCAGTAACCGAATGCCCCTGAACTCCGCCGATGTGGCAGAGGTGATCCAGCGCCGTCTTTTGTTTAAAAGCGATGCAGCCCAGATCATGCTGGGCAACCTGCATGACAAGGAAGAGAATAACCTCAAGACCTTGTTCGACTTTTCGGATGGCTCGATCCGCTTGAAGAACTACCGAGACCGCAAGCATTTCATCGCAAGCTACCCATTCCCACCCTATCAGTACACGCTGTTCCAGATGGCGATCACATCGCTCTCGCAGCACAATGCCTTCGAGGGCAAGCACAGCTCAGTCGGGGAACGCTCGATGCTGGGCGTATTCCAGGAGGTAGCCAAGGCCCTTGCTGATCGCCCCGTTGGGGGACTTGCGACCTTCGATCTGATGTTCGAGGGGATCCGCACAGCGCTGAAATCTGCTGTTCAGCAATCGATCCAGATCGCTGAAAAGAACCTTGATGATCCGTTCGCTGTCCGGGTGTTGAAAGCCTTGTTCCTTGTCAAATACGTCAAGGAATTCAAACCGTCGGTTCGCAACATCAGCATTTTGCTGCTCTCAGAATTCGAAGCCGATCAAGTGGGCCAGCGCCGCAAGATTGAGGAGGCTTTGGGCGTTCTCGAGCGCAACACGTATATCCAGCGCAACGGCGAAGTTTATGAATTCCTGACCAATGAGGAAAAGGACGTTGAAGCCGAAATCAAGGCGCTTGATGTCGATCCGACAGAGATCAGCAAAGAGCTGGAAACTCTCGCTTTCGATACGATCCTTCGGCACCGCAAGGTCAAGCATCTGGCGACCGGCTACGAATACGCTTTTAGCCGCAAGCTCGACGATCACCTGCTGGGTCGGGAATACGAGCTCTCGATCAACATCATCAGCCCCTTCAATGACGATGCCGCTGCGCCCGATGCTGTTCGCATGCGCAACATGGGGCGCGAGGAACTGGCCATCGTGCTTCAGCCCGATGTCCGGTTCATTCGGGATCTGACCCTGTTTCGGCAAACCGACAAGTTCATCCGACAATCCCGCAGTGGCTCGCCACAACCTGGCCGTGACCGGATCATCCTTGAAAAGGGCGAGCAGAACGGTCGCCGCGCGAAAGACCTTGAACTGAGACTTCGCAAGCTGATGGCCTCTGCGCGCCTCTTCGTGCGCGGTGACGAGCTGGACATCGGTGGTGACGAGCCGCAGGACCGCGTTGTGAAGGCGTTTCAGGCGCTCGTTGACAAGGTTTACGTCAACCTGTCGATGTTGCGCGGCGTGAACTATGTCGAGGCCGACATTGCTAAAGCTGCCAGCCCGGCAGGGGGCCTCTTTGGAGACGCCGGGACTGGGCTGACCGAAGCTGAGCAGGATGTTCTGCACCACGTTCAGGGTCAGGCCCGCAACGGCGTAAAGGTATCGGCCAAATACTTGACCGAGCGCTTTGGTGCGAAGCCCTATGGCTGGCCCACAGTTGCAACGCTTTGCCTTGCTGCCAGCCTGTCCGGAAAGGGCAAATGCGAGGCACGCTCGGATGGCACCTCTCTGGAAGGCGCCGATCTGGCACGGGCACTGAACAACAGCCACATGCTTGGCAATGTGCTTCTGACCCCGCAGCTGGAGTTCACCCCTTCGCAAATGAAGGCCGCGAAGGACATGTACAAAGAGCTGTTCGGCCTGCCTGCCGACGGTTCGGATGCACGGGTTCTGGGCGCCGAATGGTCAGACAGCATTCGCAAGCTTGCGGATGAGCTGAACCAGCGTGTCATCGAAAAGTTCAAGTATCCTTTCCTCGCAGCACTTGAGCCCTTTCGCGATCAGATCGTCGCCATGATCGGCAAGCCTGCGACCTGGTACATAACGGAACCGGTCAAACAGGAAAATGAGCTACTCGATGCCAAGGAAGGCATCCTCGACAAGATCCGCAGCTTCATGGGCGGGGCGCAGCTTGAAATCTATGACGATGTCCGCGATTTCCTTCAGACGCAGGATGCCAATATCAGCTATGTAGACGCCGCCGCCGGGGAAAAGCTGCGCGCGGCGCTGCGCGATCCCGACTGCTACAAAGGCACCGCGATCCAGTCCCTGAAATCCGATCTCTACGCCCTGAAGGACAGGGTCGAACTCGACGTCCTTAAGGAACGCAAGGCGGTGATAACGGCAGTAGAGGAGTGTGCCAGCAAGGTGGCCCAAACGGCGGAGTTCCTCGCTTTGACGCCTGATCAGCAAGATAAAATTCGCCACAGCTTGGATAACCATAAGGCTGGCCTTGAATCCGTCACCATGATCCCGATCCTGCGGGACCGGGCGAATGGCGCGCGCTCCAGCCTGATGCAGCAGGTGCTGGCCGATATCTCGCGGATGGCGCAGCCCGCCACACCCGCACCGGCAACCCCGGGCATGAACGACCGGCAGGCCCCGGCGCCCAAGCCCCCCACATATGTCAACGCGTCCGACATCAAGGTGGCGTACCCGCGGACCTATCTGGCCGAGGAAGCGGATGTCGACGAATACGTGAATGAACTGCGAAAGACCCTGATGGCGCAGATCCAGCAGGGCAAGAAGGTGATCGTCTGATGGATACCAACGCTCTCAAGAAGTTTGCGCAATCGGCGCGCAACCTGGCAATCGATCAGGTCACTGCAAAACTGGCCCTTGTCCTTGACCCGTCCTCGCCCGTGCGGCGCGAACACGCAGCTGCGATCAAGAAACTGGATGCCGCCATCGCGCAGAATGGCAAGCAACAGGTCATCGAACAGGTCGCCTATACCTGGTTCAACCGCTTCACCGCCCTGCGTTTCATGGATGCCAACGGCTACACCAACCCGCGCGTTGTCTCGCCCGCTGATGGGGCCACGCGCCCTGAAATCCTGTCCGAGGCACTGGCGGGCAACCTGCCTGATGGCGCGCCAGATGCCATTGCCGCCCTGCTGTCCGGGCGCACGCCCTCGAACGATCCGCAGGCCGAGGCGTATCGGCTGCTGCTGGTCCATGCCTGCAACCAGTGGCACGGCCCCATGCCCTTTCTGTTCGAACAGATCGACGACTTCACCGAACTGCTGATGCCCGAGGATCTGCTGTCGCAAACCTCGATCCTGGCCGAGTTGCGCAAGGTGATGACCCCTGATGCCTGCCAGGATGTCGAGATCATCGGCTGGCTTTACCAATTCTACATCTCGGAAAAAAAGGATCAGGTCTTTGCCGGCCTGAAAAAGAACGTCAAGATCACGGCCGAGAATATCCCCGCCGCCACGCAGCTGTTCACGCCGCATTGGATCGTGCGCTATCTGGTGGAAAACTCGCTGGGGCGGCTGTGGCTGCTGAACCGGCCCGCCAGCACGCTTGCCGCCAAGATGGACTATTACATCGCCCCGGTTGAGGCTGAGACGGACTTTTTGCGCATCAACCGTCCCGAGGATATCCGCATCTGCGATCCGGCCTGTGGGTCGGGGCATA
>NZ_JAKDLJ010000483.1 GCF_030452865.1 Pseudorhodobacter sp. | reverse complement strand
TCCGCCCGCGCGGCCTCCAATCAGGCGCATCTGCGCATCATGGAAACCACGGATATTCACGTCCACGTCTTCCCCTATGACTATTACGCCGACAAACCCGTCGATACCGTCGGCCTGTCGCGCACTGCCAGCCTGATCGAAGGCATCCGGGCCGAGGCGACGAATTCCATCCTGATCGACAACGGCGATTTCCTGCAAGGCAACCCGCTTGGCGACTACATTGCCTATGAGCGGGGCATGAAAGAAGGCGACACCCACCCTGTCATCAACGCGATGAACACGCTCGGGTTTGACGCCTCCACCCTTGGCAATCACGAATTCAACTACGGGCTGCCCTTCCTGCTCACCTCGCTCCAAGGCGCGAATTTCCCGGTGGTCTCGGCCAATGTCGCCAAGAAGCTCGGCGCAACCCCGCGCGAGGACAAAACTCTGCTGCCGCCCTACATCATCATTGAGCGCACGATCAAAGACGGCACGGGAGAGACCTATCCCATCAAGATCGGCCTTATCGGTTTCGTGCCGCCGCAGATCATGAACTGGGACCGCAAGCATCTGGAAGGCAACGTCCAGACCCGCGATATCGTTGACACCGCCAAAGCTTATATCCCTGAAATGAAAGAGAAAGGCGCCGATATCATCATCGCCCTGTGCCATTCCGGCATTGGGGATGCGGACCATATCGACGGCGCCGAAAACGCCGCCGTTCCCCTCGCCGCGATTGACGGGATTGATGCGATCCTGACTGGTCACAGCCATCTGGTGTTCCCCTCCAAAACCTTTGAGGGTCGCGCTGGCACCGATATCACCGCAGGCACGATCAGCGGCAAACCGGGCGTCATGGGTGGTTTCTGGGGCAGCCATATGGGGCTGATTGACCTGCTGCTGGAACGCGATGGCTCCACCTGGCGCATCGTTTCGCATACTGCCGAGGCCCGCCCGATTTCTAAACGCAACGAAGATAAATCCATCTCCGCGCTGGTGCCCGATTACGCCCCGGTACTCGCCGCCGTGCAAAAGGAACATGACGCGACTCTCGAATATGTGCGCCGCGCGGTAGGCAAAACTGCCGCCCCGCTATACAGCTATTTCGCATTGGTGGCCGATGATCCGTCGGTCCAGGTCGTCTCCAACGCACAAACATGGTACATCAAGCAAATGCTGGAAGGCACTGAATTTGCTGAACTTCCTCTGCTGTCCGCCGCTGCTCCGTTCAAGGCCGGTGGTCGTGGCGGTGCCGATTATTACACCGATGTTCCGGTCGGCGATGTCGCAATCAAGAACGTCGCCGACCTTTACCTCTACCCCAACACTGTCCGCGCCGTGCAAGTCACTGGCGCGCAGGTCAAGGGCTGGCTAGAACGCTCCGCCGGTATGTTCAACCAGATCACGGCCGGCGGCACGGATGAAGTCCTGCTCAACCCCGATTTCCCCAGCTATAATTTCGACGTGATCGACGGGGTGACCTATAAGATCGACCTCAGCCAACCGCCGATGTTCGATAAGGACGGCGCCGTGATAAACCCCGATACAAACCGCATCACGGATCTGCGCTTCAATGGGCAACCTATTGATAAAGATGCGAAATTCATCATTGCAACCAATAACTACCGTGCCTCCGGTGGCGGTAGTTTTCCCGGCGCCGATGGCACCACAATTATCTTTGAAGGGCCGGATACCAACCGCGATGTGCTGGTGCGCTATATCGTCGATCAAGGCACGATCAACCCGACCGCCGATGACAATTGGGGCTTTGCGCCGCTGCCGGGTACGACGGTGTTGTTCGACACCGGACCCGGTGGCAAGCAATACCTGAGTGACGTGAAAGGCGTAAAGATCGAAGCCGCAGGGGATGGCGACAACGGTTTCGCCCGTTACCGCATCACGCTCTGATCTGGCGTGGGGTGCGCTTCAGCGCACCACCCCTATTCATCAAGCCCGCGCCGCCACCGCCGCGCGGGCGTCACGCAACCGTTTTGCAAATTCCTGTCGTGCCGGGTCTGCACCTGCGGGCAACAATTCGACGACAGATTCCGCCCAGTCAAGATAGGCGATCTGCCGCACTACATCCCAATGCACGGGCGGGGTTTCCTCCACAGCGCGAATGTTCGACATCTTGTCACAGATTTTCACCAAAGCCGCCGCGGGTGATTTTCCGGGCGCATGGACCGTTTGCAACCGCTTGCGCTCGGCTTTCTCCAGCGCCTTGTTATCGGTCAATTCCGCAACAATCCCGGCGATTTGCGCACCGAACCGCGTCACCAACTCCGCCTCTGAGACCGCGCAATCCTCCACCGTATCATGCAAAATCGCCGCAATGATGGTATCTCGATCCAAGCGAAAACCTGCCAATATCTCAGCGACCGCAATAGGGTGGGTGATATAAGGCTCCCCTGACTTGCGCTTATCCTTGATATGGGCAATGTCACCAAACTCACA
>NZ_JAKDLJ010000482.1 GCF_030452865.1 Pseudorhodobacter sp. | reverse complement strand
CACCGCGGACGAGGAATCAGGCGGTTATGGCGGCGTCGCCTATCTGGCGGAAAGGGGATTTTTCTCACCGCAAAAGGTGCAGCATGTGATTATCCCTGAACCCTTGCAAAAGGATCGGGTCTGCCTTGGACATCGCGGCGGCTGGTGGGCAGAGATTGAAACCTTTGGCGAAATTGCCCACGGCTCCATGCCCTTCCTTGGCGATTGCGCCATTCGCCATATGGGCGCGGTGCTGGAGGTGTTTGAGCAAAAACTCTACCCCGCCATGGCGGCGCGGCGAACCGATATGCCCGTGGTGCCGGAAGGGGCGCGATCTTCCACCATGAACGTCAATTCCATCCACGGCGGCCAAGCCGAACAACCTGTGGACTCGACCGCCCTGCCCTCCCATTGTGTGCCGGACAGTTGCCGCATCGTGATCGACCGGCGTTATCTGGTGGAGGAAACTCTGGACTCGGTGCGCGATGAAGTCACCAACTTGCTTGAAGGGTTGAAGCGCGATCGGCCGCGGTTTGACTATGCCGTGAAGGAATTGAACCATGTTATCCCTTCGATGACCGACCGCGATGCGCCAGTTGCGCGCACGGTGGCTGCGGCGATTGCCGATGTTTTGGGCAAACCGGCGGAATTTGTCGCCTCCCCCGGCAGTTATGACCAGAAACATATTGACCGCATCGGCAAGTTGAAAAACTGTGTGGCCTATGGGCCGGGGCTGTTGGAGCTTGCGCATAAACCGGATGAATATGTTGGCGTTGACGATATGATGGATAGCGCGGCGGTAATGGCGCGAAGCCTTGCCGCCTTGCTGCTGCCGGAAAATACCTGAAGGGGGACGACCAGATGAAACACCTGACCGCGCTTGTACTGGCCGGGACCACCGCGCTTTTCGCGGGTGCCGCGATGGCGGAACACACTGATATCCGCGTTGCGATGCAGTTGGAGCCGCCGAACCTCGACCCGACAAGCGGTGCGGCGCAAGCGATTGATTCCGTAGTCTACTCCAACATCTTCGAAGGGTTGACCCGCTTCATGTCGGATGGGTCCGTTGTGCCGGGGCTGGCGGAAAGCTGGGACATTTCCGATGATGGGCTGACCTATACATTCCATCTGCACAAAGGCGTCACCTTCCACGATGGCACCACGATGGACGCCGAAGATGTCAAGTTCAGCCTTGACCGCGCCCGCGCGGCGGACAGCGCCAATGCCCAGAAGGCGTTGTTTGCGGGAATCGCCGATGTAACCGTGGAAGACCCCCTGACCGTGAAGCTGACGCTTTCGGAACCGAACGGCTCGATGTTGTTCAACCTTGCCTGGGGGGATGCGGTGATTGTGGCCCCTGAAAGCATTGCCGATATTGCGACAAAACCCATCGGCACCGGGGCGTTCATGTTCAGCGACTGGGTGCAGGGCGACCGCATCGACATCAAGCGCAACCCGAATTACTGGGGCAAGCCAGCCGCGATGGAAACCGCTACCTTCCGCTTCATTTCCGACCCGACGGCGGCTTTTGCCGCGATGATGGCAGAAGATGTTGACGTGTTCGTCGGCTTCCCCGCCCCCGAAAACCTGCCGCAGTTTGAGGCGGACCCACGCTTTCAGGTCTTGGTCGGCAATACCGAAGGGGAGACGATTCTGGCGATGAACAACGGCGCCGCCCCGTTCAACAACAAACTGGTGCGGGAGGCGGTCGCTCATGCGATTGACCGCAAGGCGGTTATTGACGGAGCGATGTACGGTATCGGCACCCCTATTGGCACGCATTTTGCGCCGCATAACCCCGATTATGTCGATCTTACGGCGCTTTCGAACTATGACCCGGCGAAGTCGAAGTCGCTTCTGGCCGAGGCGGGGATGCCGGACGGGTTTACCACCACGTTGAAACTGCCACCGCCGTCCTATGCCCGGCGGGGGGGGGAGATTATCGCGGCCCAGTTGCGCGCGGTTGGCATCAAGACCGAGATTGAAAATCAGGAGTGGGCGCAGTGGTTGGAGTCTACCTTCAAAGGCAAGGATTTCGGCCTGACCATCGTGAGCCATACCGAGCCGATGGATATCGGCATCTATGCCAACCCGGATTACTATTTCCAATACAACAACCCGGATTTTCAGGCTTTGATGAAGACACTGACCTCCACCACCGACCCGGCGGCGCGCTCGGCTTTGCTGAAAAAGGCGCAGACGATCATCGCGGAGGATTACGTCAACGTCTATCTGTTCGAATTGGCCGTGCCGACCGTTGCCCGCGCCGGGATTGAGGGACTGTGGAAGAACCAGCCGACCGCCGCGATTGACCTGACGGGGGTTACTTGGCCTTAACTCCATTGCGCGGCATCCGGCATCCGGGCGCCGCCATTACGCCTGAAATACGCGGAGCATGCGGGCGATGATCCGGTACACGATTGGTCGCATAACCTCGCTGTGCGTTAGCCTGATCGTTG
>NZ_JAKDLJ010000481.1 GCF_030452865.1 Pseudorhodobacter sp. | reverse complement strand
GGACGATCCGCGCGATCTGTTCGGTATGATTCAGCGCGCAAAACCACGTTGAGGCGAGGCAATCCCGATATCCTGCGGAAACTGGGAGTATTCGCAACGCCGCCAACCGGAACGGAAGATCAGGTTGCGCCTGCGGGAGGAGGAAGCCGACCCTGTGGGACCCAGCCGCTTTTCAAAGCGGCGAGTCCAACGATGGTTGGGCGCGCGGAAGATGCCCCCTGACACTTTGTGACCGGTCGACCGTTGCCCGTCAGAACACTTCGACCACCTCATACATCACTGGCTCAAACCGGCTGCATAAGCCGTGGATTACCCGGTTTCTTTCGCGCATCTCGCCCGTCCGCAGCATGGCCTGAAAATCCTCGCGCCGTCGCCATTTCGAATAATTGGCGATCCGGGTCTGTGCGTCGTTCATGTGAAGCCCCGCACCGAGGAACCCCGGTTGGTGCCGGATGAATTCCGCATAGGCCGATTGCAGCGCCTCCATCAGATCGGCGGCCGTTCCGGGTGACATCTCGAACGTCGTGATCACGGTCTGCCCGTCAAAATCCTTGCTGATCTCTGCCATGGTCATTCCTCCGCTTTTCCACATCCTGCCCATTCTGCCCGATGATACGCCACTGTTTTCCGCTGATGAAAGCCCGGAACAAGCGAATCCCTTGATTTTTTGTCCAACAGGGGCTAATTGTGGCGTGCGACGTTATCTCTATCGAACACTGCCTACCGTCTTACGGCCACAGCAACTCGATTCTCAGCTGACGTGCCGAGCCGCCGCATGATGCGGGCGGAGAAAAGACAGGAGTGATCACGATGGCCAAGGGCACCGTGAAATGGTTCAACGAAACAAAGGGCTTCGGCTTTATCGCGCCTGAAGGCGGCAGCAAGGATGTGTTCGTTCACATCACCGCGCTGGAACGGGCGGGTCTGCGGACGCTGGCCGATGGCGCTGCGGTAACCTTCGATATCGAAGCGGGCCGGGATGGCCGCGAATCGGCGACCAACCTTTCGCTCGCGTAAGGTTTCGGGCATAGGCTCATGTCTGGGGGCGGGCCGTTGGCTTGGCCCTTTTCATATCGGCTCTTTTCTTGTTGGATAAAGGCGTTGGCCGACGTTCAGGCGGCGTGGAACATCGTCCGGTCGCGCATTGCATGCTCAAACCCCACCCGAAGCGACACCGCCGAAACCGGCGCGCGCAAGATGATCGGGTCGCAGGTTTCCTGCGGAAACGCTTGTTCCCGACATTCCGACGATACCAGAATTACAGGCATTCCGACGCCATCCTCGCGCAACAGTGCGACCAGTTTTTCGCTGGCGGCCAATCCGCCCATAGGATCACATTCGATCACAAAGAGATCAAAATCGGCGAGGTCGGCTTTCAAGGCGTTGATCGCGGAAAAAGCGTCATTCCGCAGCTCGATCTGCCCGCCAAGACCAGCGATTCGAATGCCTGCCTTGCTGTCGCGCGGCTCCGTCGCATCCGCAAGGAGCATGACCCGCGCGCCCCATCCGACGATAGCTGAATTCACCACCTGCTCTTGACTAAATATCTGCATTTCTTGGCTCCACCGGTTTTTGACTGCGTTAAGTAAAGCGCAAGACCTTGGGCAGAATATGGAAAAACTATGGGCATTTTCCCGCACCGCAACACATCTGTGTTGAGAACAAGGCAGCCGCCCCTATCAACCCAATATGCGCCGAATGTCTTGCGGAAGCGTTAAAGGAAATTGCCCCGGTGTCGAAGCTGTGCTTTTCTCTCCCGACAACGAAGGAGCGGCCATGACAGGGTTTCGCATTGACATGCACGCGCATTTCTACGGCGGGGCATTGCCGGAAATCTTGCGCAAACGCCAGGGGCGGCCGCGCCTGCGCCGTCTCCCTGACGGGACAGAATCCATGCTGGCGATGAATGGCGAATTCCCGTTCTCTGCTGCCTATTCGGATCCGGCGGTTGGCCTTGCGCAGATGGATGCAATGGGCATCACGCATCGAATGATCACCTTTCCGGGTGCGCTCGGTGTTGACCTGCTGCCGGCAGAGTATGCGCCCGCGATCTCCGCCTTCAATCGTCATCTTGTGGGTCTCACTAACGAAACCAAAGGCCGGCTGATCGGACTTGCCGGCCTGCCGCTGGCCGATATTGCGCTGGCAACACGGGAAATGGCCGCGATCCGTCACCTGGGTCTGCCCGGTGTGATCCTGCCGGGTAACTACTTTCTGACAGCGGACGCGGTGCAACCCCTGCGCCCTGTGCTGGCGGAGGCGTCGCGCATCGGCGCGCTGATCATGGTGCATCCGGGGCTGCTGGTCGGGCAAGACCCACCGCCGCTGCCGCACGATCACCCGCAATACCGTACCTCGGCGCTGGATCTGCAAAACCAGATCGCGCAAACTGCGCTGACTCTGGTGATTTCCGACCTGTTGGAAACCTATCCCGGCATCC
>NZ_JAKDLJ010000086.1 GCF_030452865.1 Pseudorhodobacter sp. | reverse complement strand
CCACAGCCGCCCCGCCGCCAGCACCGCCGGCCAGGCCGCCACCTCGGGATGCACCGACTCCAGCACGGCGCGTTGCTCCCCCGCGATGTCCCGGACGCGGCGGCGCAGCTGGGCCAGGTAGCGCAGGTAGTCGCGGCGGTCCTCGTCGACGGTGGCCGAGCGGTTGCCCCCGCCGCGGCCACCCGAGCCGGTGAGCACCATGCCCAGCGTCGAGATCATGAACATGCCGCCGAACAGCAGAAACGATGGCGTATCCCCGTTCACCAGCAAATGCGCGATGGCCCAAAGTTTCACCGCCGTCAGTTGCGGGTTGCGCACCCATTTCGTGATGCGGGTTTTCGCGCCCGATGCGGCGAACAGATAAAAAGCAAATACCATCAAAAGATCGGCAATCCCGACTGTTGCCGGGTTGCGACCCCAGTAAACCGTGCCTTCCGCGCCGCGATAGCCGATCACCATCAACACGATTGCAAGGACGGAGCCGAGCGCCACAATTCCCTTGCCCTTGTCGCCAAACCTCGCGCGGCTGTCCGGGGCGATGCGTTTCCAGAAATGGACGCCGGACCAAAGCAACAGGCCGAGTAGGATAAGAAACATGCGGGAACCCTTTGCTATTGCAGCGCGGCGATGGCCGCCGCTTTCGTCAACGTCGCCTTTGCCGTCACGATATGCAAGTTCTCAACGATGCGACCATCGACCACCGCCACACCTTGCCCTGCCGCCTGTGCCGCTTCGAAAGCCGCGATCTGGGTTTTCGCCAGCGTGATCTCTGCCTCTGACGGTGCAAACGCGGCATTTGCAATCGCCAGTTGCGCCGGGTGGATCAGGGTCTTGCCGTCAAACCCCATGTCGCGGCCCTGTTCACATTCGGCGCGCAAACCGTCTTCATCCTTGAAAGCGTTGAACACCCCATCAACGATGGTCAACCCATGCGCTTTTGCCGCCAGCAGGCACAGCCCCAACCCCGCTTGCATCGGCAAACGGTCGGCGCGAAAACGGCTGCCCAGCTCTTTCGCCAGATCATTCGTGCCCATCACCATACCGGTCAGCCGCGGATGCGCCGCAATCGCGCCTGCGTTCAGCATCCCCTGCGCGGTTTCCATCATCGCCCAAAGCGCCACATCGGGTGCAAGCGCCGCCACCGCATCCAGATCAACGGCGGAGGAAACCTTGGGGATCAGCAGCGCATCAATCCGCGCCCCGGAAAAGGCGGCAATATCCGCCGCCCCCCATTCGGTGTCCAACCCGTTCACCCGCACAATCTTCATCCGCTGGCCGTAATCGGCCTGCGCCAGAACCTGCGCGAGCATCACCCGCGCGCCGGATTTTTCGTCGGGCGCAACTGCATCTTCCAGATCGAAGATGATCGCATCGGCGGCCAGCGTTTGCGCTTTCTCCAACGCGCGGGTGTTGGAGCCGGGAATATAAAGAACGGACCGAGTGGGGCGATGTGCCATGATTCTCTCCCAAGCAACAATCTTACGCTAGGGACCACGATTTGCTCACTTTCGGCAAGGGGTGATTTGCCGCGATGCAGCATCGCGCCGCGTCACCCGCGCAATTTTCGCGCGCAGGATTAACCCTTTTTTCGCGGTATCGGATGCAGGCTTGGCTCAGCGCCGCCATCGCCAAAGGAACTGCATATGATGAAGATCCGGATCAGACAGCTATTCGCCCTGTCCCTTGGCTTTGCCGGGCTGATTCTTGTCACGCAGGCGCGGGCGGGAATCGACTGTGGCCCGCGTGACAGGGTGCTGGCGCGGTTTGTCGAACCTTACCACCAAACCCAGCGCGCGATTGGTCCCGCAGGCAAGGACATGGTGATGGAAACCTTCGTCAGTGATCTGACGCAAAGCTGGTCGATCACGGTGACAACGCCGCAAGGCGATGCTTGCCTCATCGCCTCCGGACTTGGCCTCGATACATTGGCACTTGTCTTGCCCCCGCAAGGTGATCCGGCCTAAGGCCGCAGCGCGACCCAAAGCATCCGCAGCGACAGCAACAAAAGCGCCCAATGGACCAAGGCGAAAAACGCCTTTTCCGGCATGACATGCACCAGTTTCACCCCGGCAAACACCGCCAGACTTGCGGGCACAAACAGCCAGACCGCAATGTGCAAGCTGTCGAATGACAGCATCCCCACCGCCCAGTAGGCCGGCAGCTTGATCGCATTGACCCAGGCGAACAGGATGGTGGAGGTTCCGGCGAACACCGCTTTCGGCAATTGCAGCGGCAAGGCGTAAATCTGGAACGGCGGCCCGCCGGAATGGCTGACAAAGCTGGTAAATCCGGCTGCTGTGCCCCAAACCAGTCCCGGCCCGACCCGCGCAGGCTTTGCCTCCGGCGATGTCCACCAGCCCAGCAAGCGGCTGGTGGCAAAACTGCTTCCCAAAGCGCCGATCACCCCGCCAACCAGCGTTTCCGAAACCAGATGCGCGGTGGCCCAACCAATCGCCACACCGATCGCCGTGGCTGGCACCATGATTTTCAGCACCCGTGCATCGAAGTCCCTTCGATAGGCCCAAAGCCCGAACCAATCCGACACGATGTAAATCGGCAGCAGCAACCCCGCCGCCTGCAACGGCGGCATCACCAGCGACAGAATCGGCACCGACATCATTGCGACCACGGGCAAGCCGCCCTTCGACAACCCGACCGCGACAGAGGCCAGCACCGCAATCACCCAGAATGTTGCGCCGTCCATCCCGAACCCCGTCACCCGCCGCCTCGTCCAAAGCCCATGTGACATCCATTAGCGTCAAACATTGCCGCGCGCCATGCCGCCCGGTTTCATGCCGCGATGCAGCGGTCTTGCTTTAGCTGCCGAAGGGGTCTAGGCATCCAGCCATCAAAATTCCCATCCGGAGACGAAAAATCATGGCACGACCCAAGATTGCACTCATCGGCGCAGGCCAGATCGGCGGCACGCTTGCCCATCTCGCAGCGATCAAGGAACTGGGCGATATCGTCCTGTTCGACATTGCCGAAGGCACCCCGCAAGGCAAGGCGCTCGATATCTCGCAGGCCGGTCCTGCCGAAGGGTTCGACGCCACAATCAAAGGCGCGAATGATTACGAAGGTATCGCGGGCGCGGATGTCTGCATCGTCACCGCAGGCATTCCGCGCAAGCCGGGGATGAGCCGGGATGACCTGCTGGGCATCAACCTCAAGGTAATGAAATCGGTTGGCGAAGGTATCGCCAAACACGCCCCGAATGCCTTTGTAATCTGCATCACCAACCCACTTGACGCGATGGTTTGGGCCTTGCGCGAATTTTCCGGCCTGCCGCATAACAAGGTTGTCGGCATGGCAGGTGTCTTGGACTCCTCGCGTTTCCGCCACTTCCTGTCACTGGAATTCAACGTCTCCATGCGCGATGTGACAGCCTTTGTGCTGGGTGGTCATGGCGATACCATGGTGCCTTTGGCGCGCTATTCCACCGTTGGCGGCATCCCGCTGCCGGATCTGATCGAGATGGGCTGGACCACGCAGGACAAGCTGGACGCGATCATCCAGCGCACCCGTGACGGCGGCGCGGAAATCGTTGGACTGCTGAAAACAGGGTCCGCCTTCTACGCCCCCGCGACCTCGGCGATCGAAATGGCGGAAGCCTTCCTCAAGGACCAAAAGCGTCTGTTGCCCTGCGCCGCTTGGTGTGACGGCGAAATCGGCGTCAAGGGCATGTATGTCGGCGTTCCCACCATCATCGGCGCGGGCGGCGTCGAGCGTATCGTCGATATCAAGATGAGCGCGACGGAACAGGCGATGTTCGACAAGTCGGTGACGGCGGTGAAAGGCCTTGTCGCGGCCTGCAAAGAGATTGACCCGTCGTTGAAATAACCACCAATTCAATTCCGAAGCCCTTGGTTTCCCGACAAGCCCTGCGTCCTCGCGCGGGGCTTGTTTTATTTGTGCTGGCGGTGGTAGCCATGGGATTGAACCTGAAAAACCATCGCCTGCAAAACCGCGCAAGGATCCCAAGTCTTGATCGCACAGCCCACGCTTTCACCCGATGCCTCGCCGCTGCCGCCGGGATTCGACCCGCTGCGCAAGGCGTGTGACGTGGCAGCGGGCGGGATTTTCATTGAGACGGATCATCACGTTCTGGCCTATCTTCCCGGCAAGGATCGGCTTGTCGTGACCTTCGACAATCTGTCCTCGGATCGCGAGGTTGAAAACCGGCAGCCCTTCGCCGCCGAACTGGTGCGCCGCCAGGGCTGGGGCATTCTCGGCGTGATGATGAAGCGCAAAGACTGGTTCCAGTGCCCGCAGTTGAAAACCCAAATGCTGGCGCTGAAAGGCGCGGGGCTGTTTGAAAGTTATCCGGAGGTGAGCCTTTATGGCTCCTCCATGGGCGGCTTTGGTGCGGCGGTTTTTGCCTCGCTCGCGCCCGGTTGCACGGTGCTGGCACTGGCCCCGCAAACCAGCCTTGACCAGACCGTCGCACCGTTTGAAACCCGCTATCGCTATGGGCGCAGCCTTGGCGATTGGTCCGCACCCTTCCATGACGCCGCCGAAGGCATCCGCCACGCTGCCCGCGCCTATATCATCTATGACCCGCAGGTGGCGGAGGACCGGTTGCATGCCGAGCGTATGGCCGGGGGCGGCACCCTGCTGCTGCCGGTGCCGCATTTCACCCATAAGATCCCGCCGATGTTCAAACGGATGGAGGTGCTGAAAGACGTGGCGATGATGGGCATGTCGGGCCAACTCGACCCCTTGTCCTTTCGCCGTTTGATGCGCAAACGCCGGGTTGCAGTGCCGTATCTGTTGACAATGATCGGCGCTGCGGTCGCGCGCGGGCGGCTTGATCTGGCCGCTGTCGCCGCCAATCGCGCACATGAACTGGTGCCGAACTGGAAGCTGCGAAAACTGCAAAACGAAATCCGGTTGGCGCAGGCGGCCGCGGCTGCGGAATGAAGACCAGCTACTGAATTTTTGCGGCCCTTTCAGGTGATTATGCGGAAGAATCGTTCGAAGGACGCATAAACCTGGGCGGTAGGAAGGGCCAGATTCGCAAAAGCGAATCAGTGTCGAAATATTTGTGATCACACTTTTCAAGGCTGTGATCACAAATGTCGGATTTATCGCGCGAAAGCCACTTTATGGCGGAAAACCCTTTTATATCGGGGGGGATCCGTGCCATCACTAGGCAAATTCCGAACCGATAGGACAGCCGATGAACATCCATGAATATCAGGCCAAGGCTCTTTTGCGCAGCTATGGTGCGCCGGTGTCCGATGGTCGCGCGGTGCTGCGCGCCGAAGAAGCGAAGACGGCGGCGGGCGAAATGGATGGCCCGCTTTGGGTGGTGAAGGCGCAAATCCACGCAGGCGGTCGCGGCAAGGGGCATTTCAAAGAGGCGCAGGCCGGTGAAAAAGGCGGTGTGCGGCTGGCGAAATCGGTTGGCGAAGCGGCGGAGATGGCCAAGCAAATGCTGGGCCGCACCCTCGTCACCCATCAAACCGGCCCGGCGGGCAAGCAGGTGAACCGCATCTATATCGAAGACGGCTCCGACATCGCGCGCGAACTTTACCTTGCGCTGCTGGTGGATCGTCAAGCCTCCCGCATTTCCTTCGTCGCCTCCACCGAAGGCGGCATGGATATCGAAGAAGTCGCGGCCAAGACCCCGGAAAAGATCGTCAGCTTCTCGGTCGACCCCGCGTCGGGCCTGTCGGATTTCCACGGCCGCCGCGTTGCCTTCGCGCTGGGGCTGGAAGGCGCGCAGGTCAAGCAATGCGTCGGTTTGGTCCGCATCCTCTACAAAGCCTTCGTCGAGAAGGACATGGAGATGCTGGAAATCAACCCGCTGGTTGTTACGCCCGATGGCAACCTCAAGGTGTTGGATGCCAAGATTTCCTTCGACGGCAACGCGCTTTATCGCCATTCCGATATCCTCGCCCTGCGCGATGAGACGGAAGAAGACCCGAAAGAACTCGCGGCCTCCAAATTCGATCTGAACTATATCGCCCTGGACGGTGATATTGGCTGCATGGTCAATGGTGCCGGGCTTGCGATGGCGACGATGGACATCATCAAACTTTACGGCGCGGCCCCGGCGAACTTTCTGGACGTTGGCGGCGGGGCGACCAAGGAAAAGGTGACCGAGGCGTTCAAGATCATCACCTCTGACCCGCAGGTGAAGGGGATTTTGGTCAATATCTTCGGCGGTATCATGCGCTGCGATGTGATCGCCGAAGGCGTGATTGCTGCGGTGAAAGAGGTGGGCCTCAAGGTGCCGCTGGTCGTGCGGCTGGAAGGCACCAATGTCGAGAAGGGCAAGGATATCATCAAGAATTCCGGGCTGAACGTGATTGCAGCCGATGATCTCAAAGACGGCGCGCAAAAGATCGTGAAAGCGGTGAAAGGCTGATGACCATGCTGCGCGCCGTTGCATTTGCCTTGCTGGTTGCGGCCCCCGCAGCCGCACAGGACCGCGAGATGCTCGGTGCGCAACTGTCGCAACTCGCCTCCGGCGGTCCGGAGGTTCTGCAAGCTGCCTATGCGGCGTGTATCCTTGGCGGTGGCACAGTCGACGGCGCTGTGGCGCTTTTCGCCGACCACGGCTGGACCCGGATGGATGATGTCGAAATGAGCAGCACTGAATTGCGCTCGACGGCGACAGAGGTGGTCGTGACGCTTTATGACGAAGGCCGCATCTGCGCGGTGGTGAGTGAGAAACTGGGCACCGAAACCGCGAATGGCGCGCTGGTTCCGGTGATCGCCCTCGCGGGTTGGCCGATGAAATCGGTGGAAATGGCCGACGGCTGCACCGCCTATCAGCTTGGCGATGGGCTGATGGCCAGCGTCACCTCCTCCGGGCAGGATCCGGTTTGTTATTCGACTGACAGCAGCGATGTCAGGTTTACCTTCGGCCCTTGAGGCCCATGTCACATCGGGGCGGCCTGTGACGGGCCGCTTCCCCAACAACTCCCCATGCCGCACAATCGAAAGATGCGATCAGGGGCAACAGTGGTGAAAGGAAAGACAATGCGTAATTTGGTTATCGGTTCCGGGGTTTTGTTGCTGCTTGCCGCATGTGGCGGAGGCGTGGCGTTAGGCCCGGCGGATCGGGGTGACAACGGAAATGCGGTCTGCATGCAGCAGTCGCAATGGGCGCAAAGCGGCAAGGTCGACGGTGGCGATATCATCATCACTTGCCCGGGTTATGCCCGCCCCGGCTATTGAAATCGACGCCTTCGGGCGTCACATGACCACAGAAGGAGGCCCGGATGGCCGTACTCGTCGATAAGAATACCCGTGTAATCTGTCAGGGGCTCACGGGAAGCCAGGGCACATTCCATTCGGAGCAGGCGATTGCCTATGGCACCAAGATGGTCGGCGGCGTGACGCCGGGCAAGGGCGGGCAGGAGCATATCGGCCTGCCGGTGTTCAATTCGGTGTTCGAGGCGCGCGAGCGCACCAAGGCCAATGCGTCAGTGATCTATGTGCCGCCACCCTTTGCCGCAGATTCCATTCTGGAGGCGATTGACGCCGAGATGGAATTGATCGTCTGCATCACAGAAGGCATCCCGGTTCTGGACATGATGCGGGTCAAGCGCGCTTTGGAAGGCTCCAAATCCCGCTTGATCGGGCCGAACTGCCCCGGCGTCATCACCCCCGGCGAATGCAAGATCGGCATCATGCCCGGCCATATCCACAAACGCGGCTCTTGCGGCGTTGTCTCCCGCTCCGGCACGCTGACCTATGAGGCGGTGAAGCAAACCACCGATCTGGGGCTTGGCCAATCCTCGGCTGTCGGTATCGGCGGCGACCCGATCAAAGGGACCGAGCATATCGACGTGCTGGAGATGTTTCTGGCCGATCCCGAAACCACCTCGATCATCATGATCGGCGAAATCGGTGGCTCGGCGGAGGAGGAGGCCGCGCAGTTTCTGGCGGATGAGCGCAAAGCCGGTCGCTGGAAGCCGACCGCAGGCTTCATCGCCGGCCGCACCGCCCCCCCCGGCCGCCGTATGGGCCACGCAGGCGCGATTGTCGCGGGTGGCAAAGGCGACGCGGAAAGCAAGATCGAAGCGATGAAACGCGCCGGAATCGTGGTTGCCGAAAGCCCGGCAGGCTTGGGCGAAGCGGTGATGGCGGCGATCAAGGGGTAGGCAAATGCCATGACAGCGCACCTCGCCATATCAGCAGTTTCTGCCGCGTTCGCACTCACCTTGGCGGGAACGTCCGCCAAGGCTGATGTACAGGTTGCGCTGAACGCCTGCTTGACCGGAAGCGCCGATGCGTCCGAAGTATCAAGCCTTTTGGTCAAAAACGGCTGGACCCCGGTATCTTTGGAAACACTGCCCGAGTACGGCCAGCTTTTCGGGGACTTGACGGTTGTAAGAAACTTGTTCATCGAAGGCCTTCCCAACCTGAATGACAGCGCCCGCCATCGCTATTTTACGGATGGACGGATCACGTTGATCGAGCGTGAGCTGTCAGAGATGGTGAAGATGGGCCTGACTGATCCCTTGCAAAGCGAAAAATTCCAAACGTTCCTTTTGCGCGAGAATGCGACCTCAATTTGGCTAAAGATCAATCCCTATAGCTTCGACAATACCGCTGGAGAGCAGGTTGAATGTGTCATGCTTGCCCCGAACGGATCAGAGAGCAAATTGGTTTTGCCAGCGCCTACCAAACAAGAAACGCCCTTCGATGATTTTGTGCGCATGTTTCTGGGCGGAGACTCCGAGAGTGTGAAATGGGATATCCAACCTGACAGATTTACGCATCTTACGGGTGCGCGTGCGAGTCTGGCCGGGGTCATACAAACCCGGCGACCGATTGACCGATAAGGAAAACTGAAAATGACCGAACAATCCCCCAACGCCCAATTCCGCGCCGAAGACTTCCTTGACGGTGCCAACGCCGATTACATCGACCAGATGGCGGCGCGGCATGCCCACGACCCGGCAAGCGTCGATGCAAGCTGGGCCGCGTTCTTCAAGGAACTCGGTGAGGCGGATAGTGTGGCCGAGGCTGCCGCCGCTGGCCCGTCATGGGCGCGCGCCGATTGGCCGCCCATGCCCGCCGATGATCTGACCGCCGCGCTGACCGGCGAATGGCCGGCGATGCCGTCGAAAGAGGGCAAGGCCGCCGGCGAAAAGATCATCGCGAAAGCCGCCGCTTCTGGGGTGTCGCTTTCGGATGCGCAAGTACAGCGTGCGGTGCTGGATTCTATCCGCGCGCTGATGATCATCCGCGCTTACCGTATCCGGGGCCATCTCGCCGCTGATCTCGACCCGCTGAACATGCGCGATGAAACCAACCATCCGGAGCTTGACCCGAAATCCTACGGTTTCGCCGATAGCGACATGGACCGCCCGATCTTCATCGACAACGTGCTGGGCCTTGAGGTCGCGTCGATGCACGAAATCATCGACATCGTGAAACGCACCTATTGCGGCACCTTCGCACTGCAATACATGCATATTTCCAACCCGGACGAAGCCGCCTGGCTGAAAGAACGCATCGAAGGCTACGGCAAGGAAATCGCCTTCACCCGTGAAGGGCGCAAAGCCATTTTGAACAAACTGGTGGAAGCGGAGGGGTTTGAGAAGTTCCTGCATGTGAAATACATGGGGACCAAGCGTTTCGGCCTTGATGGCGGCGAAAGCCTGATCCCGGCGATGGAACAGATCATCAAACGCGGCGGTGCGCTTGGCGTGCAGGATATCGTGATCGGCATGCCGCACCGTGGCCGCCTCTCGGTGCTTGCCAATGTGATGGCCAAACCCTACCGCGCGATTTTCAACGAATTTCAGGGTGGCAGCTTCAAGCCTGAAGATGTCGGTGGTTCGGGCGATGTGAAATACCACCTTGGCGCCTCATCGGACCGCGAATTTGACGGCAATGTGGTTCACCTGTCGCTGACAGCCAACCCCAGCCATCTGGAGGCGGTGAACCCGGTGGTTCTCGGCAAGGTCCGCGCCAAGCAGGACCAGTTGCATGACACCGACCGCGACCGTGTATTGCCGATCCTGCTGCATGGCGACGCGGCCTTTGCCGGTCAAGGCGTTGTGGCCGAATGTTTCGGTCTTTCGGGCCTGCGCGGCCACCGCACCGGTGGGACCATGCATATCGTGGTCAACAACCAGATCGGCTTTACGACAGCACCTTCGTTCAGCCGCTCCTCACCCTATCCCACCGATATCGCGCTGATGGTCGAAGCGCCGATTTTCCACGTCAACGGTGATGACCCGGAGGCAGTGGTCCATGCCGCCAAGGTCGCAACCGAATTCCGGCAGAAATTCCACAAGGATGTGGTGATCGACATTTTCTGCTACCGCCGCTTTGGGCATAACGAAGGCGATGAGCCGATGTTCACCAACCCGGCGATGTATGTGCAGATCAAGAAGCACAAGACCACGCTGACGCTGTACACCGAACGTCTCGTCAAGGAAGGGCTGATGCCCGAGGGCGAGATCGAGGATATGAAAGCCGCGTTTCAGGACCACCTGAACGCGGAATTTGAGGTCGGCAAGGATTACAAACCGAACAAGGCCGATTGGCTTGATGGCCGCTGGAAGAACGTCACCCGTGAGGGTGAGGATTATGAGCCGGGCAAAACCTCGATCACGGCGGAAACCATGGCGGAGGTGGGCAGCGCACTGACCAGCGTGCCGGAACGCTTCAACCTGCACAAGACCGTGGGCCGTTTGCTGGAAGCCAAGGACAAGATGTTCGCCGATGGCAAGGGTTTTGACTGGGCGACTGCCGAGGCGCTTGCCTTTGGTTCCCTCGTGACCGAAGGTTTCCCGGTGCGCCTGTCGGGTCAGGACTGCACGCGCGGCACCTTCAGCCAGCGTCATTCCGCCTTTGTCGACCAGATGACCGAAGATCGGCACTACCCGCTCAACCACATCCGCGACGGGCAAGCGCGGTATGAGGTGATCGATTCCATGCTGTCGGAATATGCGGTGCTTGGCTTTGAATACGGCTATTCGCTGTCGGAACCCAATGCCTTGACCATGTGGGAGGCGCAGTTCGGCGACTTCGCCAATGGCGCGCAGATCATGTTTGATCAGTTCATCAATTCGGGCGAAAGCAAATGGCTGCGGATGTCGGGCCTCGTCTGTCTGCTGCCGCACGGCAATGAGGGGCAGGGGCCGGAACACTCCTCCGCCCGCCCCGCACGCTTCTTGCAAATGTCCGCGCAGGATA
>NZ_JAKDLJ010000480.1 GCF_030452865.1 Pseudorhodobacter sp. | reverse complement strand
TATCGACCTGTTCGTGAAAGGATAGGGGATGACTTGGGCGGAGGAGTTTGATGTGGGCCATGTGACCCCTTCGGCTTGCCCGGCCTGTGCTGTCGCCCCTTCGGCGGAACGTTTGGCGGTAATGACAAAACCCGCACCAGCCCGCCTGATGCTGTCGCTGCCGACGGCGCATTGTGCGGCCTGCATGTCCACCGTGGAAAACGGCTTGATGAAGGTGCCGGGTGTCGCCTCCGCCCGTGTCAACCTGACGCAGCGCCGCGTCAGCGTTGATGCAGCGGCGGATATTACCGCGGCGGACCTGATCCCGATTCTGGCGGGTCTGGGATATGAAGCGCATGAGCTGGACCCCGGTTTGCTGTCGGTGACCGAAACCGACAGGCAAGGCCGCGATTTGCTGATGCGGCTCGGGGTCGCCGGGTTTGCGATGATGAATGTCATGTTGCTGTCGGTCGCGGTCTGGTCTGGGGCGGCGGATGCGACGCGCGATCTGTTCCACTGGATTTCGGCGGCGATTGCCTTGCCCACGGTGATTTTCGCCGGTCAGCCGTTCTTCAAATCGGCTTGGGCGAGCTTGCGCGCGGGGCGTCTTGGCATGGATGTGCCGATCTCGCTGGCGATCATCCTTGCCTCCTCGATCAGCCTGTATGAAACGCTGCATTCGGGGGTTCACGCCTATTTCGATGCGGCGGTGATGCTTACGTTCTTCCTGTTGGCTGGGCGCTACCTGGACCACCGGACCCGCGCTGTGGCCCGATCCGCCGCGCAGGAGCTCGCCGCACTGGAAGTGCCGCGCGCCTTGCGCGTGCTGAACGGGGTTGAGGAACTTGTCGCCATTTCGGCGCTGAAGGTGGGGGACGTGGTGCGCGTCAGACCCGGTGGTCGGATGCCGGTGGATGGCATCGTGATGGAGGGCAACTCCGAGGTTGACCGCTCTCTTCTGACCGGTGAAAGCCTGCCCGCGCAGGCCGTTCCCGGAACGAGTGTTGCGGCGGGAGAGATCAACCTGACCGGGCCGTTACTGGTGCGCGTTCTTGCTGCGGGGCGCGACAGCAGCCTGCACCGCATGGCCGATCTGGTCGCTGTGGCCGAAAGCGCCAAGACCCATTACACCAGCCTCGCCGAACGCGCAGCACGGGCCTATTCGCCTTTGGTGCACGTTCTTTCTTTCGGAGCTTTCGGGTTCTGGCTCTGGCAAACGGGTGATTTTCGCTATGCGATCAATATTTCGGCGGCGGTGCTGATCATCACCTGCCCCTGTGCCTTGGGCCTTGCGGTGCCTGCTGTGGTGACTGCGGCCAGCGGGCGGCTGTTCCGCAAAGGCTTGCTGATCAAGGACGGCACCGCGTTGGAGCGTCTGGCTGAAGTGGATTGCGTGGTGTTCGATAAAACCGGAACCCTGACGATGGGCACGCCGAAGCCGGCTAACCTGAACGACCTGCCACCTGCTGTTTTGGCCGTGGCAGCGGGGCTTGCCAACGCCTCCCTGCACCCACTCGCGGTCGCGCTGACCAAGGCGCAGGAAGGTCGCGCCGAGGTGACGGATCTGCAAGAAGTGCCGGGCTACGGCATCAAAGGCCAATGGCGGGGTCGCCCTGTGCGCCTTGGTCGCGCGGAGTGGTTGGGTGCCGCAACAGTGGCCGAAACCGCCACTTACCTGTCGGTGGACGGCGAAACCTATGCCATCCGCTTCGCTGACAGCCTGCGCCCCGGTGCTGAAACCGCTGTGGCCGCGATGCAAAAAGCCGGGCTGCGTGTGATGTTGCTTTCGGGCGATGCGGAGTCCCCGGTGGCCGAGTTGGCACAGCGCCTGGGAATTGGCGAGTGGGCTTCCGGCAAACTGCCCGAAGAAAAGCTGGCGACGCTTACGCGCCTGCAAGCGCAGGGCCATAAGGTTCTGATGATCGGCGATGGGCTGAACGATACGGCGGCGCTGGCGGGGGCTTATGTCTCCATCTCGCCTGCATCGGCCTTGGATGCCGCGCGCACGGCATCAGATATTGTCCTTCTGGGGCAGGACATGGCACCGGTCGCCGACGCCTTGCGCATCGCGCGGCAAGCCACCCGGCGCATCCGTGAAAACTTTGCCCTGTCAGGCGGCTATAACGTGATCGCGGTGCCGCTGGCGCTGATGGGGCTGGCCACGCCTTTGATGGCAGCGCTGGCAATGTCGCTGTCGTCGATCACCGTTTCCCTCAATGCGCTGCGGTTGAGGTGACGGAATGGATATCCTCGCCTATCTGATCCCGGTCTCACTGTTTCTTGGCGGCCTCGGCCTGGCCGCCTTCTTCTGGACTTTGAAAAGCAAACAATATGACGACCCGGAAGGTGATGCCGCCCGCATCCTGAAAACGGATTACGACGACCGCCCAAAACCCTGACGCGTCCGCCTTCATCTTGGCGAAAATACCTTCGGGGGGTGTTGCTTTGCCTCTTTCGCAAAGCAACTTTGGGGGGCA
>NZ_JAKDLJ010000479.1 GCF_030452865.1 Pseudorhodobacter sp. | reverse complement strand
AGATGCCAAAGATGCCGATGACGAACAGCGCCGCCCCGACCGCCAGATAATGTTCCAGTCCTACCATCTTCTCGTCCCTCCGGGTCATTCGCCCGATTGTTCGTCTTTTTGGGCGGCATTGCGGCCACCCGGCGACCGGGTGGGGCGTTAAAGCCCTTGCCCCGGCTTCACGTCTTTCAACTCCATCGCCGTCGCGGGATCGCGCCACATTTGCTGCAACACATTCTGGCGCTTGACATCCTTGCGGTGGCGCAGCGTCAACACAATCGCCCCGATCATCGCGACCAAAAGGATCATCCCGGCAAGCTGGAACGGCAGCAAATATTTGTCATAGAGCAGCAATCCAATCGCCCGCGTATTCTCCACCTGCGTCAGATCGGGTGTCACCGCGCGGCGCAGTCCCATCGCGCCATCCGCCGAAACCCATGCACCAATGCCGATGATCAGTTGCATCAGCAAGATCACCCCGATCAACAAGGCAATCGGCATGTACTTCGCCATCTCGCCTTTCAACTCGGCAAAATCCACGTCGAGCATCATCACCACGAACAGGAACAGCACCGCAACAGCGCCGACGTAGACAATGATCAAAAGCATCGCGACGAATTCCGCACCAAGCAGCACGAAAAGCCCCGACGAGGACAGGAACGCAAGGATCAGCCACAGCACCGAATGTACCGGGTTGCGCGACACGGTAACGAGAACCCCGGCGATCACGGCGGTCAGCGCAAAAAGATAAAAGGCGAAATCAGCGACGGTCATTTTTCGCTCTCCTCAACTTCGGCAAAGACGGCTTGCGCAATCTCCAGCGCCTTTTGCATCGCGGGCAGGCCACCGAACATGCTCATCTGCCAGATCACTTCGGCAATCTCGCGCTTGGTCGCCCCGGCCGTCAGCGCCTGCTTGATGGTCAGCCGCAACTGCGCATCGGCTTGCGCGCCCAGAACCGTCAGGGCCGCGATCGTCACCAGAAGCCGGGTGCGCGCGTCCAGCCCTTCCGGGTTGAAGGTCTTGCCGAACCACATTTCCAGCATTTCAGGCGGCATGGACGGAAACAGCTTTTCAAACCCCTTCACATCGACGCCTTCCAGCGCCGGGGCAAAGGATTTGGCCATTTCCTGACCCTGCTCCATCATCGTCTTGAACATCTTGGCGAATTCATCGGTCATCTGTAGGGCGCATCCGTTTCAAGGTTGCGGGCAATTTCGGCCTCCCAGCGGTCGCCGTTATCAAGCAGCTTTGCCTTGTCATAGAACAATTCCTCCCGCGTCTCGGCGGCGAATTCGAAATTCGGACCTTCGACGATGGCATCGACCGGACAAGCCTCCTGACAGAAACCACAATAGATGCATTTGGTCATGTCGATGTCATAGCGCGTGGTGCGTCGCGAACCATCCTCGCGCGGTTCGGCGTCAATCGTGATCGCCTGCGCCGGGCAAATCGCCTCACACAGCTTGCAGGCGATGCAGCGTTCCTCGCCGTTGGCATAACGGCGCAGCGCGTGTTCGCCGCGAAAGCGTGGCGACAGTGGCCCCTTTTCATGCGGATAGTTCAGCGTGCTTTTCGGCGCGAAGAAATATTTGAAGCCCACTTTGAAGCCAAGAAAGAAATCCCATAGCAGGAAATACTTGGTGGCGCGGTTCCAGTCGGTCGGACGGTTTTGCCCCATGAGATCAGCCCCCCATCGCCCAGCGGGCCCAGAAGCCGCCAAGCACTTCGAATTTCGCAAGGAATGCCACGATGACCACCCAGCCAATGGACAGCGGCAGAAACACTTTCCAGCCGATCCGCATCAACTGGTCATAGCGGTAGCGCGGCACGATCGCCTTCACCATGGCGAACATGATGAAGAAGAACGCCATTTTCCCGACCATCCACAGCGCCCCATCCGGCAAGCCGGGGATGGGGGACAGCCAGCCACCGAAGAACAGCAGCGAGGTCAAGGCGCACATCAGGAACAAAGCGATATATTCGCCCGCCATGAACAGAAGGTACGGCGTGGATGAGTATTCGACCATAAAACCTGCGACCAGTTCGGATTCCGCCTCCGGCAGATCGAACGGTGGGCGGTTGGTTTCCGCCAAAGCACTGATGAAGAACAGGAAAACCATTGGGAAATGCGGCAGCCAATACCAGTTGAACAAGCCAAAATCGCCGCGCTGCGCCTCCACAATCGCGCCGAAATTCAGCGATCCGGTAGAGATGATGATGCCAATGATGATCAGCCCCAGGCTGACCTCATAGGAAATCATCTGCGCCGCAGAGCGCAGCGAGCCGAGGAACGGATATTTGGAGTTCGACGCCCAGCCCCCCATGATCACGCCGTACACCTCCAGCGAGGAGACGGCGAAGACAAAGAGGATCGCGACGTTGATATCCGACAAAACCCAACCGTCACTGAACGGGATTACCGCCCAAGCGAGGATCGCCAGAACGAAGGACAGCATCGGTGCAAGGA
>NZ_JAKDLJ010000478.1 GCF_030452865.1 Pseudorhodobacter sp. | reverse complement strand
ACGATACCGAATGGGGTGTGCCGGAATGGGACAGCCGCGCGCTTTGGGAGAAACTGATGCTCGATGGTTTTCAGGCGGGCCTTTCCTGGATCACCATCCTGAAAAAGCGCGCGGCATTTCGCGCGGCTTTTGCGGGGTTTTGCCCGGAAATCATCGCGACATGGGGCGAAGCGGATGTGTTGCGCCTGCTCGCAAACCCCGGCATCATCCGGCATCGCGGCAAGATTGAAGGCGCGATCAAATCGGCCCGCGCTTATTTGCGGATCGAACAGGAAACCGGGTTTTCAAGTTGGCTTTGGGCCTATGTCGACGACGCGCCCTTGCAAAACAACCTGAAAACAACAGCGGACGTGCCTGCGTTCACAGAACTTTCCACCCAAATTTCCAAAGATCTGAAAAAGGCCGGTTTCACCTTTTGCGGCCCAACCATTGTTTACGCCTTCATGGAGGCAACCGGGATGGTGAATGACCATCTCACAAGTTGTCATTGCCATGCAAAAGTTGCCACCCTCGGCCAAGCGACCAGCAAGGCATGAGCCAGTCTGAATTCCCGCCCCGACTTCATCTTGGAAAAAATACCTTTGCCGAAGGCATGATTCTTTGACGAAAAATCGTCCCGACGCTACGGTTGAGTCAAGGCTGCAAACATCGCCAGCGCGTCGGCGCTGTCCCATTCCGCATCACCGATCAATCGCGCGACCTCCCGGCCTTGCGGGTCGATAAGCAGCGTCACCGGCAAGCCAAACGCCCCGGCTTCCCTCGCGAATGCCGTTTTGGGGTCGAGGAGCACAGGCAGCCCTTCTACCCCGACTTCCGCAAAAAACCGCCGCACAGCATCGGGTGGGTTGCGCCCGGTTGCCAAAGTGACCACTGCCGGACCATCTTCGCCCATCGCGTCTGCCAAGCGGTCGAGACCGGGCATTTCCTTGCGGCATGGCGCGCACCATGTCGCCCAAAGATTCAACACCACCCAACGCCCTTGCCAATCCGCCAAGGAGCGCTCCACCCCTTCCAGATCGCTCAACAAGATAGCAGGCGCGGGCTTTGGCGCGTCATGGAACGCCAGTTTGCGCATATCGCCCGCCAAGACCGCCTGTGCCGCCGCAACATCGGCCTGCGCCGCATTTGCACCAAGCATCAAGCCAGTATAAACAACCGTCAGGCAAATCCGCAGCATGTTCCCTCCAAAGGCCATCCATATGACCAATACATCCAATTCCACGCCCAAAGCCAACAGCATGTGGGGCGGCCGATTCGAAGGCGGCAACGACGCCATCATGCAGGCCATCAACGCCTCCATCGGCTTTGACCGCCGTTTGGCCGCGCAAGATATTGCAGGCTCTCGCGCCCATGCCGCGATGTTGGCGGCACAGGGTATCCTTACCCATACGGATGCCGAAGCAATCCGTGAAGGCCTGCTCACGGTGTTGTCAGAAATCGAGGGCGGAAAGTTTGCGTTCCGGGTGGAGTTGGAAGATATCCACATGAATGTGGAATCCCGGTTGAAAGAGATTATCGGTGAACCGGCAGGGCGTTTGCACACTGGCCGGTCGCGCAACGATCAGGTTGCCGTCGATTTCCGCCTGTGGGTACGCGACCAATGCGACGCGGCGATTACGGGGCTGGAGGCGTTGATGCAGGCGTTTCTGGCGCAGGCAGAGGCTGGTGCCGATTGGGTGATGCCAGGTTTCACCCATCTGCAAACCGCGCAACCTGTGACATGGGGCCATCATATGCTTGCCTATGTGGAAATGTTCGCGCGGGATCGCGCGCGCTTTCAGGATGCCCGCAAACGGATGAATGAATGTCCTTTGGGTGCTGCGGCGCTTGCCGGAACCTCCTTCCCCATCGACCGCCACGCCACCGCCGCCGCCCTCGGCTTTGACCGCCCCACGGCGAACAGTCTTGATTCGGTCTCCGACCGCGATTTCGCTCTGGAATTTCTCTCGGCCTCCAGCATCACCGCGATGCATCTTTCGCGCTTTGCCGAAGAACTCGTGATCTGGTCCTCGGCCCAGTTCAGATTCGTGAAGTTATCGGACAAATGGACCACCGGGTCGTCGATCATGCCGCAAAAGAAGAACCCCGACGCGGCGGAGCTTTTGCGTTCCAAGCTCGGGCGCATCCTCGGCGCGACGGTGGCGTTGTTCACCATCATGAAAGGGCTGGCGCTGACCTATTCCAAGGACATGCAGGAAGACAAGGAACAGACCTTTGACGCCGCCGACAGCCTGATGCTCGGCTTGGCCGCGATGACCGGGATGGTTGGCGATATGACCGCCAGTCGTGAGGTGTTGAAAACCGCCGCCGCATCCGGCTTTTCCACCGCGACCGACCTTGCCGATTGGCTGGTGCGCGAACTTGGCCTGCCGTTCCGCGACGCGCATCACGTCACAGGTAGTTTGGTTGCGATGGCGGAAAAGCAAGGCGTTGACCTGCCGGATCTGACGCTGGAGCAGATGAAAT
>NZ_JAKDLJ010000477.1 GCF_030452865.1 Pseudorhodobacter sp. | reverse complement strand
TCAGTCGATTGCCTATTGGCCAGACACCCAAGGCCACCGGCAGCGGGCGCTTTCGCGTATTCTGCAAGGGCAAGACCCGATCCTGAAAAACCCGGAAAACTACGGAATAGAGCCGGTGTCCGCGCGTGGGCTCTATGCGTTGGAAGCGATGCTGTTTGACCCTGCCTTCAACGCATATGGGCCCAATGACCCCGGCTGCACCCTGATCCGGGCCGCCAGCCGTGACCTTGCTGCCCAGGCGGCAGTGCTGCGCGATGCGTGGAAGCCCGGTTTCGCGGAGGTTCTGAAAACCGCAGGAAGTGCCGAAAATACCCGTTTTCTTGACGCGACAGAGGCGCGTCAAGCCCTGTTCACGGCGCTTCTGGTCAGCCTGCAATTTGACATCAATGAACGGCTTGGCCTGCCGATGGGCAGCTTTGACAAACCGCGCCCGCTGCGCGCCGAGGGGCGGTTGTCAAACCGGGCGCAGCGCAATCTGGAACTGTCGTTGCAAGGCCAGCAGGCACTCGCATTTGCGCTGATCCCGGCGAAGGGCGACGCGGTCGCGATGCGCGAGGATTTTGAACGTGTACTCTGGATGGTGCAAAAGCTGTACGACCCGGATTTTGCCGGTGTCGACGATCCCGGAAAACGCTTCAAACTCGAAGCTCTACAAACCGCGCTTGTGCTGCTGCGAACCGCAGTGAATGAGGAATTGAGCGCGGCCCTCGGCGTCACCATGGGTCTGAACGCCTTGGACGGGGACTGATCATGGCAACACGGCGCGGCTTTCTTGGCGGGCTGTTGGCCAGCGGTACATTGCCAACGCTGTCATGGGCGGATGTCGGCAACCCGGCCTTTCTGGCGGCAGCGAAGGAACCGGATGGCGGCTATGTGCTTGTTGGCCTGTCCGCTTCGGGCGAAGATCGCTTTCGCATCCCCCTGCCCGCGCGGGGCCATGCGGCAACCGCACACCCAACCCGGCCCGAAGCGGTGGCCTTTGCCCGCCGGCCTGGAACCTATGCGCTGGTGTTGGATTGTATCAGCGGCGCGGTTCTGGGTCAGTTGCGGGCACCTGATGGAAATACATTCAACGGTCACGGCGCGTTTTCGCAAAGCGGTGATATCCTCTATACGTCGGAGGTTGTGGCAGCAACCGGCGCGGGCCGCATCGGGCTTTGGTCTCGCGCCAATGGCTATGCCCGCACCGGTGATATCGCGAGCGGCGGCATCGGCCCGCACGAAATCCGCAGGCTTCCCGGCGTGGAAACGCTGGTAGTCGCGAATGGCGGCATCCGAACCGGTGCCAATGACCGCGACATGCTGAACCTCGGCACCATGGCACCAAACCTGGCCTATCTTGCACCTTCCGGTCAGATACTGAACCGGATCAGCCTCGCCCCGCAGGCACATCACGCCTCGATCCGGCACCTGTCGGTTGGCCCGGAGGGCGGGGTTGCCTTTGCGATGCAGTGGCAAGGCGAATCCGCGGCCGCCCCTGCCCTGCTCGGCCTGCACCGGATGGGTCGGGCAGCGCCGCTTCTTGCCATGGCGCCTTCTGCCGATCACATGAGGATGCAGGGCTATGCCGGTTCCGTCACCCATTTCGACGGGGGCAAAAGCATCGCCATTTCATCGCCAAAGGGTGGGCTGGTGCAGGTGTTTGACGCGAAGGGCGCGTTTCAATATCAGTTGGAACGGCCCGATGTCTGCGGCTTGGCCGCGAGCGGCGCTGCGCTGACCATGACCGATGGTTTCGGCACCTTTCTTGCATTGGAGGGCGGCAAACCAACCCATCATGCCCGGTCAAAACGCGCATGGGACAACCATCTCGTCGCATTGTAGCCTCCACTCGCGACCCCGGTAAATCCCCGCTTTTGGTAGAGTCACCAGCGTCTCTCGCAGTGGCAAGCCCTTGCCTCACAACGCCGACGGCGGTAGCAGTTGGGGAAAGCCGCCGGATTGAAGGATCGCGATTTTGCCTGAACGCACATCCATTCTGAAACTGTTCAGGAACGCGACCTTCAGGGCGCTGTGGATCGCGGCCCTCGCCTCCAACTTCGGCGGCTTGGTACAATCGGTTGGTGCCGCCTGGATGATGACCAATCTATCCACTTCGCAAAGCATGGTGGCGCTGGTTCAGGGCTCCGTCACGCTGCCGATCATGGTGTTCTCGCTGCTTGCCGGGGTTTTCGCCGATAATTTCGACCGCCGCCGGGTCATGCTGATCGCGCAGGGCTTCATGTTCATGGTGTCCGTGGCGCTGACGCTGCTGGCCTATGAGGGGCTGCTGACGCCGTGGCTCCTGCTGTCATTCACCTTCATGATCGGCTGTGGCACGGCGCTGCACAATCCGTCATGGCAGGCGACAATGGGCGATATCGTTTCGCGTGAGGAATTGCCTTCCGCTGTATCGCTCAACTCCATGGGGTTCAACATGATGCGCAGCATCGGCCCTGCAGCAGGTGGCGCCATTGTGGCATTTGCCG
>NZ_JAKDLJ010000085.1 GCF_030452865.1 Pseudorhodobacter sp. | reverse complement strand
TTGGACTTGGCGCATATGGGTTTAGGCTTACGGGAAGGGTGCATAAAATTCCTGCAGAAGATGGAAGTCGATGGGTTTTTTGCCGGGGCCTACCCGTTTGCCATTGCTCGCCGCTGGCTGACCGAAGCCGAAGCGGTCGAACCCAACGACGCGAACGCGGTTGCGCTTGCGACAGTGGATGCAGGCGGGATGCCGAATGTGCGCATGGTTCTGCTGAAAGATATCGAGCCTGCGGGTTTCGTGTTCTACACCAATTACACCAGTCGCAAAGGCCAGGAGATCGAGGCGAGTGGAAAAGCGGCCTTCGTGATGCATTGGAAAACCCTGCGCCGTCAGGTCAGGGTGCGTGGGGTGACGCAGCGCGAGGACGGGGCGGCGGCGGATGCCTATTACGCGTCTCGCTCGCTCAAAAGTCGGCTTGGGGCCTGGGCGTCGCAACAGTCGCAGCCTTTGACCTCGCGCGCGGCGTTGATGGCGGAAGTCGCGAAAGTGACGGCGAAACATGGAACCAATCCGAAGCGGCCGCCGTTCTGGGGTGGGGTGAGAATCATTCCGACAGAGATCGAGTTCTGGGCGGATGGTGCCTTCCGGTTGCATGACCGGTTTCGTTGGTCGCGTGGAAGTGATTCAGTTGATTGGAATATTGCGCGTTTGAATCCGTAAAGGATGTATTATTGCCGAGACACCGAGGGATGCGATTGTGCGCTCGAAATGTGCGCTGACGCAAGGTGAATTGTGCATCTGTGCAAGGATTTGGGCTTGTACCCGCGCCGGAGTTCCCACAGAACATTCATTTGGGGCTTAATCTGGGGAAAAGGCCTTGTGATGGAAGAAGACGAAAATGATGCCGTGTCTGAGTTGCACGGCACTGTAAAATGGTTCGATCCGGTCAAGGGTTTTGGCTTCATCCTGTCCGAAACGGCAGGGGCAGATATTCTGCTGCATGCGAATGTGTTGCGGAATTTTGGCCAAAGCACCGTTGCGGATGGTGCAGAAATCACCGTGAAGGTGCAAAAGACCCAGCGTGGGGTTCAAGCGGTCGAGGTGGTGTCGATAACGCCACCCGAAGGCAGCGGGTTTCTGTTGGCGGGCGAAAGCAGCAGCTTCAGCGCCGCCGATATCGCCGCCTGCCCGTTGGAACCGGTGCGGGTGAAATGGTTCGACAAGGGCAAGGGCTTTGGTTTCGCCAATGTCTTTGGTCGCAATGAGGATGTTTTTATCCACATTGAAGTGCTGCGCATGTCCGGTTTTGCCGACCTCGCTGCCGGAGAAGCGGTTTGCCTGCGGATCATCGACGGCAAACGCGGCCGGATGGCGGCGCAGGTTCTCGCATGGGACGCAGCGGTGAGGGCGCAGAAGTGAATCCGCTTCTCGTCGCAATTGGCTTTGTTCTGGCCGGGGGCGCGGCGGTTTCGGCGCAATGTCGTGCCGATGCGGTCGATTTGCGGCTTGCGGCGGGGGGCAGTGTCCATTTCTCCGTCGAAGTCGCGGATGACGCGGGGGAACGCGCCAAGGGGCTGATGTTTCGCGAAGAAATGTCGAAATCCGCCGGGATGCTGTTTTATTATGAGCGCCCGCAACATGCGGTGTTCTGGATGAAAAACACACTGATTCCGCTGGATATGATTTTTGCCGATGGGACCGGGCGGGTGACTGAAGTTCACGCCAATGCGATTCCGCATGATGAAACCGGGATAGATGGCGGGCAAGGTGTACTCGCGGTGCTGGAAATCAATGGTGGCTTGGCGAAAAAGCTGGGGATCGTGCCGGGAACGCTGCTGCGCCACCCCGGTTTTGCACAATCGACCGCTTCCTGGCCTTGTCAGGCGCAATAGGGCTTTTCATGGCGCGGGGCTTTCTGTAGGAAGCGGGCGAAGCAGTTGCGAACCTTCGGGATCGGCAAGGCTCGTCGGGGCGTAGCGCAGCCTGGTAGCGCGACGGTTTTGGGTACCGTAGGTCGGAAGTTCGAATCTTCTCGCCCCGACCATTTCAGTGACATCGGGTTCCAGCGCCCGAATTCCGTCCCCGCAGATCGTGACAGCCAGCTCAATTTGTGACATCTTCGCGTTACATGACAGGGGGCTGATATGGCAGAGTTTTTGCAGCATGTGCGCGATGTTCTGAATGGGATCGAGGCCGAGGGTCTGACCAAGCGGGAACGGTTGATTTCCGGCCCCCAAGGCGCGCGGGTGATGATGGGCGGGCGGCAGATGCTCAACCTTTGTGCCAATAATTACCTTGGGTTGGCGGATCACCCTGATCTGATCGCCGCCGCGCATCAAGCCTTGGACGGGCAGGGCTATGGCATGGCCTCGGTACGCTTCATCTGCGGCACACAAGATCTGCACCGGGCATTGGAGTCGCGGCTGGCCGGGTTTCTGGAGACGCAGGATTCGATCCTGTTCGCGGCCTGTTTCGATGCCAATGGCGGCTTGTTCGAGCCGCTTTTGGGCGCCGAGGATGCGGTGATCTCGGACAGTCTCAACCATGCGTCGATCATCGACGGGATTCGCTTGTGCAAGGCGCGGCGCTATCGCTACGCAAATTCGGATATGGCGGATCTGGAAGTGCAGTTAAGGGCCGCGAAAGCCGACGGCGCGCGGTTCATCATGATTGCAACCGATGGCGTGTTCTCGATGGATGGATATTTGGCGAAATTGCCGGAAATCCGAGTATTGGCAGACCATTACGGCGCGTTGTTGATGGTGGATGATTGCCATGCGACCGGCTTCATGGGGCCGCAAGGGCGCGGTATGCCGGCGCATTTCGGGGTGAAGGCGGATATTCTGACCGGAACGCTGGGCAAGGCGCTTGGCGGGGCTATGGGCGGCTATATCGCCGGGCCGCAGCCGGTGATTGACCTGTTACGCCAACGCGCGCGGCCTTATCTCTTTTCCAACGCCTTACCGCCTGCGATTGTTGCCGCCGGATTGGCCGCACTGGATCTGGTTGAGGCGGCGGATGATTTGCGGGCGCGGCTGTTTGACAACGCCGGGTATTGGCGCACGGGGCTTGCCGATGCCGGGTTTGACCTGCTGCCGGGGGAGCACCCGATCATTCCGGTGATGCTGGGCGAGGCACGGCTGGCGCAAGCGATGGCGCAGGAATTGGGCGGGCGCGGCGTGCATGTCGCAGGATTCTTCTTTCCGGTGGTGCCAAAGGGTGGTGCGCGGATCAGAACCCAGATGAACGCGGCACTGACCCGCGATGATCTCGATTTCGGGCTGGAGGCGTTTCGTGCGGCCGGAAAATCTGTGGGGGTGCTGTAATGCGCAATGAAATGAAAGCCTTGGTCAAGGCAAAGCCGGAACAAGGCTTATGGATGGAGCATCGCCCGGTGCCGGAGATTGGCCCGGATGACGTGTTGATCCGCATCAACAAGACCGGGATTTGCGGCACCGATATCCATATCTGGAATTGGGATGAATGGGCCGCGAAAACGGTGCCGGTTCCCTTGGTGACGGGGCATGAGTTTGCCGGAGAAATTGTGGAACTCGGCCGCAATGTCGAAGGGCTCGCCCTTGGGCAACGCTGTTCCGGCGAAGGACATCTGATCGGAAAGTTGAGCCGTCAAAGCCGGGCCGGAAAGTTCCATCTTGACCCGGCGACGCGCGGAATCGGCGTCAATGAACAAGGCGCATTTGCCGAGTATTTGCGCTTGCCTGCGTTCAATGTCGTGCCGCTACCGGATGCGATTGATGACGAGATCGGTGCGATTCTGGACCCGCTGGGCAATGCGGTGCATACCGCGCTGTCGTTTGATCTGATTGGCGAGGACGTGCTGATCACCGGTGCGGGCCCGATCGGGATCATGGCGGCAGCGGTGGCGCGGCATGTCGGCGCGCGCCATGTGGTGATTACCGATGTCAATCAGGCGCGGCTGGATCTGGCGGCCGAAGTCGCCGATGTCGTGCCGGTGAATGTCACCCAGACCGATCTGAAATCCGTGATCGGCGATCTGAAAATGAAGCAAGGCTTTGATGTTGGTATGGAAATGTCGGGAAATCAGGCCGCACTTGACCAGATAATCGAGGCGATGACCATGGGCGGGCGCATCGCGATGCTCGGGATTCCGCCCGGCAAATCCCCGGTGGACTGGAGCCGGATCGTGTTCAAGGCGATCACCATCAAAGGCGTCTACGGGCGCGAGATATTCGAGACCTGGTACAAGATGATCGCGATGCTGGAAAACGGCTTGGACGTGCGCCGCGTCATCACCCATCGCTTCAAGGTCGATGAATTCGAGGCAGGCTTCGCCGCCATGCGCTCTGGGCTGTCGGGGAAAGTGGTGCTGGACTGGCGCTGATCAGCGCGACCTCAAAGGCGACCGATCCGCTCCGTCAGCAAGGCAAAGAAGCCGTCCGCATCAACCTCATTGATGAACAGGGCGTTTGCCGCGCGGTCGGTGACACCCCACCAATCGGCAACCGTCATTCCCAGCGTCAGTTCGGATTGGGTTTCGATTTCCACATTGACCTTGCGGCCAGAAAACAGGTCTGGCGCGATCAACCAGGCAATCACGCAAGGATCATGCAAGGGCGCACCTTCGGAGCCGTATTTGGCAATATCGAATCGCTCAAAGAAATCCGTCCATTCGGCAACCATGGTTCCGGTGCGGGTGCCCATATCACGAAAAGCCTGGATGCGGGGTCGGGTGGTCAACACCTTATGCGTCACATCAAGCGGCATTACGGTGATCGCGGCCCCAGATCTGAACACAATATCAGCAGCTTCCGGGTCGACGTAAATGTTGAATTCCGCCGTGGGTGTGATATTGCCCACCTCAAAATAAGCGCCACCCATCAACACGATCTCCGCGATTCTGGGGATGATATCGGGCGCCCGTTGCATCGCGGTGGCGATATTTGTCAGCGGGCCGATCGGGCAAAGCGTGACGCTGCCGGATGGATGGTTGCGCAACGTCTCAATAATGAAATCAACCGCATGGCCGGGGGAAAGCGGCATCACCGGCGCGGGCAGTTGCGGGCCATCGAGCCCGGTTTTGCCGTGCACATGCTCTGCCGTGACCAATTTGCGTTTCAACGGCGCATCGCAACCGGCAAAGACCCTGGTTTCCGGCTTGCCCGCCAATTCGCAGATGATGCGCGCATTCTTTTGCGTCAGCGCCAGCGGCACGTTGCCCGCAACTGCCGTGATCCCCAGAACCTCGATGTCTTCGGGGCTGGCCAGCGCCAGAAGGATCGCCACGGCATCATCCTGGCCGGGGTCGGTGTCGATGATGATCTTGCGCGGGGCCATGGCTGCGTCCTTCTGCTTGGAAGGGCAAGAAAACCCGAAACCACACGCCTTGTCCATCGGCTAAAACCGGGGCAAATCCGCCCCGGTTTCAGGCCGGCAACGTCAGCCGTCGAAATTCACCTCTTCCATGATGCGCAAAGCGGCGGGCCGCTCCTTTGCAACATCGGTCAGGTTCAGACTGTCGGGCGTGAACGCGCCCCAGCTTTCAACCAGAGCAGAGCGCGGAACCCCGAGCTTCACCGGAAATTCGTAATTGGTCTCGGCATAGATCTTTTGCGCGTGATCCTCCGACAGCCATTCCATGAATTTCAACGCGGCGTCCTTGTTGGGCGCAGCTTTGGTCATCGCCACGCCAGAGACGTTCATATGGGTTCCGTCGCCCTCAAACACCGGGAACACGATCCGCACCGAATCGGCCCATTCCTTTTGCTCGGGGTCGTTGACCATCTGGCCCATGTAATAGGTGTTGCCGATGGCGATATCACATTCTCCGGCCCAGATCGCCTTGACCTGATCGCGATCAGACCCGGCAGGTTTGCGGGCGAGGTTGGCCTTCAACCCTTCAGCCCAGGTCTTCGCCTCTGCCTCGCCATGATGGGCGATCATCGCCCCCAAAAGGGCGACGTTATAAGGATGCGTGCCGGAGCGAGAGCAAATGCGCCCTTTCCACTTCGGATCCGCCAAATCCTCATAGGTCGTGACCTCCCCATCCTTGACCCGCTCTTTGGACGCGTAAACGATGCGCGCGCGCGATGTCAGGCCGAACCATTCGTCATCGCTGGCGCGCAGATTGGCCGGGATATTTTCTTTGAGCACGGCAGACTCCACCGGTTGCGTCACGCCCGCGTCCACCAGTTCCATCAGCCGCGAAATATCAACAGTCATCACCAGATCGGCGGGGCTGCGCTTGCCTTCGGCAATCAGCCGTTCCGCCATGCCTTTGTCGACAAAAGCGATATTCACCGCAATGCCGGTATCGGCGGTAAAACCATCGGCCAATGGCTGGATCAGCTCGGGTTGGCGATAGGAATAGACATTCACCTCATCGGCCATCGTGCAGATCGCGGAGCCGAGGAGTGCCAAAGCGGCAGTGGACAGACGCAGATACATTGTTGACCTCTTTAGTCAGAAAAGTTTCGCCTCTTAAACCTGACTCTTTTACTTAGGTCAATGACGAACGTCAGGTGCCAGAAAAATACCGCTGATTTCATCTTGGCAAAAATACCTATCCGTCACCGGTCGCCCCGCGCACCAAATTGGCCTTGAGCGCTTTCTCCTCCGCCTTGGCCCGGTCCCAAAGCGCGTCCATTTCCGCCAGATCGCTTTGATCGGGGGTTTTCCCCGCCTCTGTCAGCCAATCCTCTATCCGGCCAAACCGACGGCTGAATTTCGAATTGGCACCGCGCAAGGCGGTTTCCGGGTCAATCCCGAGATGCCGGGCCAGATTGGCCATGACGAACAACAGATCGCCAAACTCCTCCACTTGCTCGGCCTCAGTCAGACTGTCGCGCGCCTCAACCAATTCGCGCGATTCCTCAATGATCTTGTCAAGCACCTGATCGGTAGACGGCCAGTCAAACCCCACCCTTGCGGCACGCTTTTGCAACTTGACCGCACGGGTCAGCGCAGGCAGTCCAAGCGCCACACCGTCCAGCACACGGGCCTCCCGTCTGCCCGAACGCTCCGCCGCTTTGATCCGCTCCCAATCCACCGTTTGCTGCGTGCTTGATTTCGCGTTACTTTCGCCGCCAAACACATGCGGATGCCGCGAAATCATCTTGTCAGAAATCGCCGCCACCACATCTTCGAAATCGAACAGCCCCGCATCATCAGCCAGTTGCGCGTGATAGACCGATTGAAACAGCAAATCGCCCAACTCGCCCTTCAATTCCGGCCAGTCCCGCCGCGCAATCGCATCTGCAACCTCATAGGCTTCCTCAATCGTATAGGGCGCGATGGAGGCGAAATCCTGCTCCAGGTCCCAAGGGCAGCCGCCCGTCGGGTCACGCAACCGCGCCATGATCTCCAACAGGCGCGGCATGCCGCCCTCGGGGTCAGATATCAGCGCATCGCTTTGCGCGGGGGGAAGCGGGCGGTTGGCAGCCATTGCGTCGGGGTCCGTTTTCAGGTTGTGTATGGGCGATCATGCCATTGACAGGAGTAGACGATGCCCGTCGTGAATACCATTGCCGGTTATGCCGATGAGATGAAGGTCTGGCGCCGCCACCTGCACCAGCACCCCGAATTGCGCTTTGACTGTCACCAGACGGCCGCGTTCATCGCGGACCGGTTGCGCGAATTCGGCGTGGATGAGATTCATGAAGGCATCGCCGAAAGCGGCATTGTCGCCATCATCAACGGCAAGGGCGATGGACCGGTGATCGGGTTGCGCGCCGATATGGATGCTCTGCCGATCACAGAGGCGACGGGCGTGGAATACGCCTCCAGCGTGCCGGGGCGGATGCATGCCTGCGGCCATGACGGCCATGTCACGATGCTGCTCGGGGCGGCGAAATACCTGACGGAAACCCGGCGCTTTGCCGGCAAAGTGGCGCTGTTGTTCCAACCTGCCGAAGAGGACGGAGGCGGTGGTGAGGTGATGGTCAAGGAAGGCGTGATGGACCGTTTCAACATCGCGCAGGTCTACGGCATCCATAACGCGCCCGGTGTAGAGCTGGGCCATTTCGCAACCACACCGGGGCCGCTGATGGCCTCGGTCGATACCGCCACGGTGACGGTGACGGGGCAGGGCGGCCATGGCGCGACGCCGCATGAATGTATTGATCCGGTGGTGGCGATTGTCGGCATGGTGCAGGCGATCCAGACCATCATCCCGCGCAATGTCTATGCCCTGCATCCGGCTGTGATTTCGGTCACGCAAATTCATACGGGTTCGGCCAGCAACATCATCCCCGAAAGCGGTTGGTTCTGCGCCACGATCCGCTGTTTTGATCCGGAGGTGCGCGCCCTGTTGAAACGCCGGCTGCATGAGATTGTCGCAGGCCATGCTGCCGCTTACGGCGTGACAGCAGAGGTGGTTTACGACTGGGGCTATCCCGCCACCATCAACCACCCCGATGAAGCCGCGTTCGCCGCCGAAGTTGCGGCCGAGATTTCCGGGACCGCAGCCGTCGATGCCAACGCCCCGCGCGAAATGGGGTCGGAGGATTTCAGCTATATGCTGGAGGCGCGGCCGGGCGCCTATCTGTTCATGGGCATCGGCGACGGCGCGGGCCTGCACCATCCGGCCTATAATTTCAACGACGATGCCGCCCCGATCGGTGCCAGTTTCTTCGCCAAACTGGTCGAACGCGCGCAGCCCTTGCCGTAGCCTGTGCCGTCATGCCCCGGTTTGACAGCCGGGGTTGCAACGAAAGGTCAACATGACCCCGGTTCTCGGACGCATCATCCTCTACTCCCACAACATCCCCGAAACGGCGGATTTTTACTGCCGCCTTTTCGGATATTCCTCGGTGTTGCAGGAGGGGGACGGGATTTTGGAACTGCGGCCCGCCGCGCAAGGCCTGACTTTGCTGTTGCATCCCGCCGCAAAAGGGCAAAAATCTGGGCAGGTGTTGCTCAAACTGGTTTTCGATGTTGCGGATGTTGCGGGGTTTTGCCGTCAGGCGGCGGAATTCGGGGTGGTGTTCGGCCCGCTTCATTCAGCTCGCGGCTACGTTTTTGCCAATGCGAAAGACCCGTCGGGGAATTCGATCTCGGTTTCAAGCCGGGCTTTTGGCCAGCCCGGTGGGGCGCTGACGGCTTGACAGTCCGAAAACTGCGGCGTTCTCTGCGCGCCATCGTCGACTAAGGATTGAAGGAAAAACATGGCACTCGAAGACGCAAAAAACCAAGTTGACACCGCCTTCACCCGCAAGAGGCAACGCGGTCTTGCCTTTGAGAACGCCTTCGCCGGGGCTACGTCGTTTCTGCGCCGCACCTATACCAAAGACCTTTCCGGCGTTGATCTCGCCATCACCGGCGTTCCCTTTGATCAAGCCGTGACCCATCGGCCCGGCACCCGCTTCGGCCCGCGCGCGATCCGCGAGGCGAGCACGTTACAACCGTTCGATCCGCCCTATGGCTGGCCCACCAACCCGCTGGAGGATATGGCGATCATCGACTACGGCGATGTCGCGTTTGATTATGCCCATACGCCCAGCTTTCCGGGGCTTGTCACTGATCACATCCGCAAGATCCTTGCTGCCGGGCCAGGAACCGTGACCTTGGGCGGCGATCATTTCATCACCCTGCCGATCCTGCGCGCCTATGCCGAGAAATTCGGCCCGATGTCGGTCATCCATTTTGACGCCCATTCCGACCTTTGGGCCGATGATGACATGGACCGCATCGACCACGGCACCTTCTTTTACAAAGCGGTGAAATCCGGCATCATCGACCCGAAAACTTCGGTCCAGATCGGTATCCGCACCCATTGCGACGATTACCTCGGCGTCGAATATATCGACGCCCGCACGGTGCATGAAAAAGGCACCGCTTACGCCGTGGCGCGGGCGAAGGAAATCGTCGGTCAGAACCCGACCTATATCACCTTCGATATTGATTGCCTTGATCCCTCCGCCGCCCCCGGCACCGGAACCCCGGTTTGGGGCGGCTTGCAAACATGGCAAGCGGCGGCCTGCCTGCGCGATCTTGCAGGCATCAACATGGTCGGCGGCGATGTGGTGGAGGTGTCGCCCGCTTACGACAGCACCGGGGCCACTGCCATCGCCGGCGCCCATGTCGGGTATGAGTTGATTTGCCTTTACCACTGGGCGCATCACCGCAAATGAAAACCCGCATCACACAATTTGTCAGCGTGTTGCTGGTCGTTGTCCTTGGCTTTGCGGCCTATGTCCGGTTTGCGCCTTCTGACCCTGCGCGCTGGAATATCTCTCCAAATGCGTTCGGCCCACCGGATCAGATCTTCGCCATAGCAGGGAGCGCCAGTTTGTGGGCGCCGCACGCCCGCCTTGATCAACTGGATGCCATCGTTATGGCCACCCCACGCACCACACGGCTTGCAGGCAGCGTGACTGATGGGCGCATTACCTGGATTACCCGCTCCGCTTTCTGGGGCTTTCCCGATTACACCACGGCCGAAGATATGGGGAAAGGCCTGTTCATTCTCTCCCGGCTGCGCTTTGGTAAATTTGACATGGGCGTCAACGCCGCGCGCCTGCGGGACTGGCAATCCAAACTCTAACCCCATCATCTGTTCAAAAATATCCCAGGGGTGAATGCGCCGCAAGGCGCAGGGGGGGCAGCGCCCCCCGCTTGGCCCTTGACCAAACTCCCGCCGTAGGACAAACCGCGCCCATGGTGCCACTCGATACCCTCGCCCAGATCACCCAACGCTTTGAGTTTCTCGAAGCGAAGCTGTCTGCCGGGGCGACCCCCGCGGAAATCGCCAGTCTTGGCCGCGAATACGGTGATCTCAAACCTGTCGTCAGCGAAATCGCAGCTTACCGCCAAGTTCTGGATGACCTGGCCGAGACGCAGTTGATGCTGGCTGACCCAGAAATGCGCGGGCTTGCCGAAGATGAACTCCCCGCACTCCACGTTCGGATCGAACAGATGGAACAGGCGTTACAACTGGCGCTTTTGCCGAAAGACGCCGCCGATGCCCGCCCCGCGATTCTGGAGATCAGACCGGGAACCGGCGGTGAGGAAGCCGCGCTGTTCGCGGGAAACCTGCTCAATATGTACCGCCGCTATGCCGAAAATCATGGTTGGGTGTTTGAAATCCTTGAAATGCAGGAAAGTGACCTTGGCGGCATCCGTGAACTGACCGCCCATGTACAGGGCGCGGGAGTATTCGCCCGGATGAAATACGAATCCGGTGTGCACCGGGTTCAGCGCGTGCCGGAAACCGAAAGCGGCGGGCGGGTGCATACCTCTGCGGCCACGGTCGCGGTGCTCCCCGAAGCGGAGGATGTTGATATCGACATTCCGGCCTCCGATATCCGCATCGACACCATGCGCGCTTCGGGGGCGGGTGGTCAGCACGTCAAC